>JBAUOG010000155.1:0-9220 GCA_049579625.1 Bryobacteraceae bacterium | reverse complement strand
CTGCTGCTACGAAGCCCACGAAATGTGCGTAGAGCGCGCCGCCGAGACCCATCAGCATGGTCCCAATAACAAAACTCTGCAACCGGAACAAGAAGGCGCGTTTGCCCACCGAAGATGCCGTGTCTTCGTCTTCACGAATGGCACGCAGCACCCGCCCCCAAGGACTGTTGACCAGCCTTGCCAGCGCCACATACACAAAGCCCAGTATGGCGAGGGATAGCGCTAGATAAGCCAACGTCCATGGCAGGCCTGTGCCCAGCCACGACTGCATCGGTTTTGGGATGAATTGCACTCCGAATGGGCCGCCGGTCAAAGGCGTTGCATTATTGGCCACCGCTTGTATTGCGACTGCTATGCCGAAGGTTGTGATGGCAAGATAATCCCGCCGAAGGCGCAGGGCCACCGCCCCGATAACGAGTCCCGCTAATCCGGTAACAAGCGTCGCTACAACCAGGCCGGCCGCAACGGGCCATCCCAATCCAGCCAAACGATCTGGGGCCCTCGGCGTAGTCAATAACGCGGAGGTATAGGCGCCGATCGCGACAAACCCGGACACGCCCACATTGAACAGGCCGGTGAAACCCCATTGCAGATTCAGCCCCAACGTGATGATGGCGAACACCGTGGCAAAGACCAAAAAGAAGCCTGCGTACGACGTCCAGCCGATCAAAATCTGCATCAGGCTCTCTCTCCGAAAAGGCCATTGGGCCTCACCATCAGGATCATGATCAAGACGATGAATGCAGCGGCCGTGCGGTACTCGGCGCCTAGCAGCGTCACAGATGCGCTCTCGGCCAAACCAACCATCAAGCCACCCAAGACCGCTCCCCAGACGGAACCTATGCCGCCAAGAATGACGGCGGCAAACAGGGGAAGCAAAAGCTCGACTCCCATGGTTGGGCGCAATTGCACCGTGATGCCGGCAAACACTCCTGCTACCGCGGCTAGCATGCCGCCCGTCAACCATGTGGCGCGTAAAACCCGCTCAGGATCTATACCCGTCACCTGAGCAAGGGCAGGGTTGATCGCGGTAGCCCGCATCGATCTGCCCAGAACGCTGTACCGCAGAAACAGATGCAGTCCGGTCACGGTTGCCAGCGTCAGCGCTAAAACCAAGATCTGGTCGGGCGTAAAGCGCAGCCCACCTTGGAAGCTGCGCGGCAACAGAGGCATGGCAAGCTGTAGATTCTGCGAATAGTATTTGGGCACGCCACCTTGCCAGAAGAGCAGCAGGTTGCGCAGCACAAGCGCCGCACCAAAGCTGGCAATGACCAGCGTGATCGACCCCTGTTGGCGCAACCTCTTGAATAGAATCGTGTCGAGCAAGAGCGAGAGCAACGCCGTTAGTGCCGCTGCCGCAACCATGGCAATCACCAGGCCCCACCCGATGGAAAACGGTCCGATCGGTGCTGAGAGGCCCTCATCGATAGCCGTCAGCCCGGTAGCTACCATGAAGGCAAGATAAGCACCCCATGCCAATAGCTCGCCATGACTGAAGTTGGAAAAGCGGACGATGGCCAGCGTGAGGCTTAACCCAATGGCGCCAAGCGAGATCACCGAACCAATGATGAGTCCGTCCGCAATGATCTGGAACATTACGTTTGTTCTTTCACGAACGACTTGGCAGTGCGGCGGCCCAGATAGAGTTCGGCAACACGATCATCGGTCAACAACTCGGAACTGCGGGCCACAATGCGCTCTTTGCCCTCAACTAGAACGGCGGCTCGGTCGGCCACCGCCAGCGCGGCTTTGACGTTTTGTTCCACCAGCAATACCGTGACGCCGCTGTCTCGCACCTCACGCAGTTTGCTGAAGACCTGCGCCATCATTTTGGGGCTTAGCCCAGCGGATGGTTCGTCAAGAATGAGCAGCCTGGGCCGGGCAATCAGCCCGCGAGCCACGGCCAGCATCTGGCGCTGCCCCCCTGAGAGTTTGCCGGCCAAGTCTGCCCGCTGGCGGTGAAGATCAGGGAACATGGCGTAAACAGGATCCAAGCGTTCATGGCGATTCGCCTTGACGATTGCAGCGGCCAGCTCCAGGTTCTCAGCGACGCTCAGATTGACAAAAACATTTTCCGTCTGTGGCACGAAGGCCAGCCCTTCAAAGACCATCCGGTGCGCCGGAGTTTTTGTGATGTCTCTTCCGAACAGCAGGATGCGCCCCTTGCTGATGGGGACCAAGCCGGCCACGGCCTTCACCAACGACGATTTGCCGGCTCCGTTTGGTCCGATGATCGCAACAATTTCGCCGGGCTGCACAGTCAAGGACGCGCCGTGAACAATGGAGAGTCCGGGCTCATAACCTGCCTCAAGCGCTTCAATAGCAAGCGCGGGCATCGCGTCATTCATGCCGCGGTCCCCAGGTACGCCTCAATCACGCGTGGATCGCTCAACACGGTGGTTGCGTCGCCGGACATCAACAGCCGGCCCTCTGCCATCACCATGACCGGCCTGCATATCGAAGCCACCAGATCCATGTTGTGTTCGACGATCAAAAACGTTGTTCCCTCCGCATTAAGGGCCATAACCTTGTCAACGATCTGATCCAGCAATACCGGGTTCACACCAGCGCCAGGCTCGTCCAGCAGCACCAGCTTTGGTTTGGAAACCATCACCCGCGCCAATTCAAGTAACTTGCGCTGGCCGCCTGACAAAATGCGCGCTGGCTTTTGCTCCAGCTCCGACAGTCCCACAAAATTCACCCAATACCTTGCCGCTTCCCTGGCCTGCCGCTCTTGCTGGCTCACCAGCTTCGGTCGCACCCAGTTCATCCAGAAATGCTCGCCCGCTTGCCCGGCGGCCGCCACCATCACGTTATCCAGCACGGACATCTTCGGGAAGGGGCGCGGAATCTGAAAGGTGCGTGCCAACCCGGCTGCAAATACATCGCAGGATGCGAGCCCCGAGATGTCTCTTTCGTCCAGCAAAACTCGTCCCGACGACGGCTTCAGGAACCCGGCCAGGCAATTGAACAAGGTTGTTTTGCCGGCGCCGTTGGGGCCAATCAGGCCACTGATGGAGCCCGCTTTCAAAGTGAAGGAGACCTGGCTCACCGCCTGATAGCCACCGAAATTCTTGGTGATCCCGGTCACCACCAGAAGATCGCCGCCAAGTCTCATTCCACAATCGCCTCTGCTTCGATTTCCACCAGATAACCGTTGCCAATCAATGCCGCCACTTGCAACATCGTGTTCGCCGGACGGATCTGCCCAAAATAACGGCCATGGACCTGGCTAACGGCTTGCCAGTCGTCTGCGTTCGCCAAATAGATTCTGGTTCGTATCACGTCTTCCAGACGTCCGCCCAGCGCCCTGATGCTCGCGGTGATTTTGTCGAGGATGTAGGTGGTCTGCACCGCCGCGTCGTCTTTGCCAATCAATTGCCCACTGCCATGTGTCGCTGTCGTCCCCGACACCACGATGCGATCCCCTGCCCGAATCGCGCGCGAATACCCCGCAACGGGCTCCCAAATGCTTCCGCTGTCGATCGCAAAACGGTTGGCGTACCCTTCGGCCGGCCGGCGCTCCCACAGCGGCGTCACCGATTTGAGGTGATGGCTCAAGTCTCCCGAGGCTGTCAAAAATGGTGGCCGGCGATACTCGTCTCCACAGTCTCCGGCTAAACGCCGGGTGCCGGCAAATGCCTTGGAGAGAGTGGCATGGTCTTCCTCGTCCAGGGCAAATTCAAATAGCTTCAAATTGTCGGCCCGGTGCTCGGACTTACCCAGGCGTGCACCAACAATAATTGCAGCTACCGCGCTTTGTTCAAGCACCCAGCGGGTTGCCACGTTCGACAGGGAGACCCCGTGCTTGTGTCCAATGGCTTGAGCCGTCTTCAGCACGTTCTGCAACGCGTTCCATCCGCCCACTGCGTGAATGAAGCGCTGGTATTTCATTTTGCTCCAGTCGTTCACAGCCACGGGTTCGCTCGCGCCTACCCAACGCCCAGTCAGAAATCCGCCACCGAGAGTGCCGTAAGCCAAAAGCCGCACCCCTCGCTCCAGGCACAAGGTAGACATCGCTTCGGTCGCTCGCCGATCCAACAGGGACACACACACCTGGTTCGTGGCAATCGGGATGCCTTCGTTCAACAGTAGCCGCAAGTGGGCCGTATCAAAGTTTGTCAGACCAAGATGGGCAATCAACCCGTCTTCACGCAGCCGGGCCAGTTCCACCATCGCGTCGATATAACGAGGATCATCGAATGTCCACCAATGGAACTGCATCAGGTCGACACATGAAGTTTGAAGACGGTCCAAGGCTCGCTCGACACCCTCCCGTACCGTGGCAGCCGTCATCGGCCCTGGCGCCGGGCACCATTTAGTGAATGCCCGCACCGGCGGACGGTTGGCGGAAGCCAACAATGTTCCAGTAATTACTTCTGCCGAGCCGTAGTGATCGGCCATGTCAAAGGTGTCGAAGCCCGCCCGAGCGTACTCTGCCATCGCCGCGGCCCCCTGGATCGGATCCAAAGTCGTGCCCCCGCGCTCCATGTCGGCCACCTGCCACAGGCCGGTCACAATGCGCGAGATGTCCAGTCCAGGGGCGAGCACGGTTCGCTCCGGGCGCACCACATGGTGTTCGATTGTCCTATCGCTCATTTCTGTAGCCGTGCCTGAATCGCTTGCACATCTTCCGCGGACATTTGTCCCACCGTCGTCACTTCGCCATTGGATATCTTCCAGGTTCGGAATGGGCCTGCGATGTCGCCGTATTTGTCAAACTGCACGGGGCCAATCACGCCCACGTAACGCACGGGCTTCTTTTCGCGTATCAGTTGCATGGCCCGCGCAAAGCCCTGCGGACCAGCATAGACAACTTCTCCGCCAGGGTTTGTGACTTTGCGAATGGCGCCGCGTATTGCGGCCGCTTCAAAGTTGCCGGCTTGCGCAATGGCCAACCCGAGAATGACGCCCGTATCAAATGCGCGGTCCGCCGCTGGCGAGTCCGCGTCGAAACCGCCGCTCATAGCGGGGTAGGCCTTGGCGAAGTATTCGGTTGATGGTGTCCTTGTCGACCCGGACGACGTCCCATAGGCGTTGTTCAGAAACTGCTTCCCAACACCCTTGATGAAGTCCGCCGTGTTCATGCCATCGTTCAACAGGAAACGCTGTGGACCTCCTTGTTGAATCCAAGTGCGCACAATGGTGGTGCCGTCGCCTGGATAACCCACGAAGTAAAGCGCGGGCGGGTCGTCCTTGAGCGCCTTTGTGACTTCTGCGTTATAGGAAGATTGGTCGGGATTGTAAGCTGTGATGCCGATGATCTTGCCCCCCAATGCCTGGTACGCCCGGCGGAATTCGGTCACCATATTCACCCCGAAGTCATTGTTTACGTAAATGATGGTCAGGGCCTTCATCCCCTGTTCGAGCGCGTATTTGGCGGCAGCAGTTCCCTGCAGTTCATCGCCCGTTATTGTCCGGAAAAACCAGCCATTGGTCTTTCCTTCCATGGCCAACTTGGTGAAAGAGGGCGTCGAAGATGCGGGTGATATTTGCACGACGCCGGCCGGCGCCGTCACTGAGGTCACCATTGGTAGCGAGACCGAACTGATAGTGCTCCCTATGATGGCAGGCACTCTCTTTAGATCCACGAGCTGGCGGGCCTGATCAACGCCAACCGAACCCTGACTCTGATCATCCCGTATGTCAAACGCCAGCTTGCATCCGGCAATCCCTTGCGCCCCAGCCGCTTTGTTCAGTTCCTTGAAAGCAAGCTCAACGGATTTACTGGCTGCCTGACCATAGCGTCCGGCGGTGCCCGTGAGGGAAACTACCACGCCGACCGTATGAGTGCACGATGGGGATTGGGCGAAAGCGATCTGGGGACCGAGACCCGCAATCACGGCCACGCCCGTAGAGAAGAAGAGTAGTCGCACAGGATAACTGAATCCGAACGCCAAGTATAATTGACCCGGGCTTGTCCTCACCGGGGAAGCCGTCACTAACATCGCAAGTGTGACCAAGTAGAGAACAGGAGTCTTAATGAAAAAGATAGGAATGACTTTGATTGCCTTCGTTGCAATGGGAGCATCCGTCGCACTCGCTCAGATCAAGCAAACCAAGGATCAGATCCTTTTCTACACTTCGGAGTGGAAGGGCGACCGCTTCCCCGACGGCCGGCCAAAAGTCGCCGATAATCTCCTGGAACGCGCGCTTGACGTTTCCATCGAGGACGTATGGGAATATATCCGCGATCAAGGCTACGTAAACCAGTTTGAGAACGGTTGGCAAGGCCTTCACATTGAGAAGCCCTTCGCTGGCCGCGCGCTGACGGCCCAGTTCATGCCCAGACGGCCCGATATGGCTGCGGCCGTCGCTGCCGAAGGTAAAGCCGAAAAACGTGTTAGCGGAACGAATAGCTGGGTGATCAACGAACTGCAGATGGGCGACACGATGGTTGCCGACGGCTACGGAAAAATCATCGAAGGCACTCTGATCGGTTCCAACCTCGGAAGCGGCATTGCCGCGCACACCCATTCGGGCTTCATCTTCAATGCCGGAATCCGGGATGCCGAAGAGAATCGAGAGATCGCGAATCTCAACGGATTCTACCGTGGTTACGATCCGTCCGCATGGGCCCAGATGCAACTGACAGGGATCAACGTTCCAATCCGTATCGGCCGGGCCGTCGTGTTGCCGGGCGACTTGGTGCTTGCCAAGCAAGATGGGGTTATTTTTATCCCCGCGACACTGGCTGCGATGGCGATCAGCAAGGCCGAGTTTACTAACCTCCAAGATGCGTTCAACTTCGAATTGAATCGCCAGGGCGTCAATGGCGCAGAATTCGAAGGTGGTTGGACGCCCAAGAAATACGCCGCATTTTCAAAGTGGGTTGACGCTCATCCCGAGAAGTTGAAAATGACTCGCGAAGAGTTTACCGCGCGACTCGCTGAGGCGCAGTCTCCACGCGCCCATCAGCCGTAGGGCCACCGTGGCACACGCCTTCAGCCTGTGGTAACCGAGATTCATCTCGGCTTTCGCCCCGAAAGTTTTCACAGGCTCTGACGCGCAGTTGCTCAACTTTTCGCCGCGTAAATCGCTGCAACCTCATAATCGACAACGCCCGCAATCGTAAACGAAACTTTGTCATTCGTGATGCCGAACGCCACAGTCTTCTCCGCCCGAAGAAGTTCCACGCGTGTGACCTTGCGCCCTTGAGGGAGACTCAGCAGCACCGTCTGCGGTCCTATCGGGAAGGACTCCCGAATCCATCCCTTATGCATCGCCGGATTCGTATAGTTCAAGACATGCACTGCGAATCCGGCCTGGGTCTCCCAGGCGAACGTCTCAACTACGCCATTCCCATTAATCTGAACCGGCACGTTTTCACCGGCGATCCACCGGATGCAGTTCTTTAGCAAAGTATTCAGATCCGTGTGGCCCGTACGCCAGGCCGTGCGTTCAATGTCGCCGGGAAAATAGATGCGCCTGCTTCGACCTTTCTCAAGAATCACGACCGCGGGCTCATTCGTATGCGAAGGACTGGGATAGGCTAGCTCGGGTGGATAGGCGACGGAGCCCGGAACTACCGTCAACACTGACGACTCGACGGGTGAGACGGGGAGCCGGTACTCAGCCCCGGCTATCCAAGCTGTGTTCTCAAAGTCGGCCACAATCGGGTGTCGTCGCTCTATGCGCGCGCAATATGCGTTTCCATTCGTCCCAATGATTTCGCCTGCCTTGCGGATGCCAAAAACATCCGCAAGTCCGAAGTCGGGGCGCTTGCGCCCTTGCTCGTCATACATGCTGGTCTCGAACGTCGCCAGCAAAGAGCCGCCGGCCGCTGCGAAGTCTGCGATTTGCCCGCATTGCCGGTCGCTGAGCAAGGCTGTGTTCGGCAGAATCAAGGCTGAATACTTGGACAAATCATTCGACGAAAGCTTGTCTTCATGAACGAAGTCGAAGAAGATTCTTCCGTCTAGCAGCGCGGCGTACAAGCCGTCCATGTAATGGCTTACGTTCACGCCCGCAGGCGGCTTGTAAAACAAGTTGGTGCGCTGCCCCATCACGACCCCGATGCTGGCTATCGACTTCTTGTTTGTGAAGTGAACGTCGTGTTTCGCAGTCCAATTGAAAAACTCACGTGCCGTTTCCAGCACACGCCGGTCTTCGCCCAGTCCCTTTTCCGCGCCGATGATGTGTTGGTAGGGGACCATGCCGCTGGCAACTGTCTCGTTGAACCACATTCGATCTTCGTTAGCCGCCTTCGCCACATAGCGCCACCGAACCGGACCTGTGGACCAGGCGCCCGTCACATTCGTGGCCATCTTTCCTTGCTGTACCGCGTTGCACACGCGTCCCTGGGAAGAGCACGCCCAAATCGGAGTATCATCGCCGCCCCGGCCTTGGTTGTCGCATTGAAACCACTCACTCAATTGTCCAAGCTGAACCAGGTTGGCCGACGAGCGAATCCCGCCGCCCAGATTCGCGAAGTAAAAGTTTTCCGCGCTCTTCTCCTTTGCTATGGAGTCATAGAGTTTCCACAGAAAGGTAGTTCGCTCGTTGAATTTATCCCAGAATGCGATGGTCCCGGAGGCAGGAAGTTGGCTGCAGATTGCGCAATGGCAAGCCGGTAACTGTCCGAGCGGCGGCCAAGCGTTAGTGAACAACGCATCCACGTCGTAAAGCGAATTTACTTCGCGCATCACGGCCGGAACATAGTCAGTCATGTAGCTGCTGAACATGCAAGTCCGGAAGAGACGTGGGTCCTCCTTGAGTGCAATCGGCTTGCCGTCCGCGTCACGTTGAAACCACTCGGGATGAGCAGCAACCGCATCTGCCCAGTTCAAGTCCGGGCTCAACCGGCCCACCACTCGCAACCCGCGTTTCTTTGCGGCCGAGCAACACTCTCCGAAGAAATCGCGCTCGCCTAGATACTTGCCTTTGCGGTGAAACGGCACCTTGGTTTGATAGAAGGCGAGAATACCTGTAACGCTAACCAGGACGACATCTACCTTAAGGCCGGCCCAATAGTCGGCCCAGTCCTCGACATTCAGTTCTACCGGATCGTGCTCGGTCATATTCAACTGGCCGATCCGGCGGATCTTTCGCTGCCAAGGCACATCCGTTTCAGCGGAGATTAAGGATCCGGCCGCTAAAGCCGCTACGGGAAGGGCTACAAATTCACGGCGATTCATATTGTTGGTGGCCGGAGGTGTTATGCATCAATGGCCATGCGAGACAAACCTATCACGAGAGCATCGTGTGTCCGCTGTTCGAC
>JBAUOG010000154.1:0-2846 GCA_049579625.1 Bryobacteraceae bacterium | reverse complement strand
CAAATAACTCCTCCGCCTTCTGGTCGCGCATCCAGTTCTCGAGGATCCGCAGCTGTTCAGGGTTCTTCTTAACGTCCGTCAATGGAACCTGGTGCGCCCGCCAGAAGCCCTCGACCCGGTGGCCGCTGACTTCCACCGGCGCGCCCCATCCTTTTGGAGAACGCAGAACGATCAGGGGCCATCGTGGCCGCTTTGCCACGCCGGTGGCTCTGCACTCCTGCTGCATCTTCCGAATTTCCTGGATGCAATGCTCCACAGTCGCCGCCATTGCTTGGTGCATACTGTCGGAATCGGATCCTTCGACGAAGCAGGGCGTCCAGCCGTAGCCCCGCAGGAGGTCCTCCAACTCTTCGTGAGTGATCCGGGCCAGAAGAGTGGGGTTATTGATTTTGTATCCGTTCAGGTGGAGAATCGGCAGAACGGCGCCATCACGAACGGGATTGAGGAACTTGCTAATGTGCCACGATGTCGCCAGCGGCCCGGTCTCCGCCTCGCCATCGCCCACCACGGCGGCAACGATCAAATCGGGATTATCGAAAGCGGCCCCGCAGGCGTGTGACAGGACGTAGCCCAGTTCACCGCCTTCGTGTATAGAGCCGGGCGTTTCCGGTGTGCAGTGGCTCCCGATCCCGCCGGGAAACGAGAACTGCTTGAAGAATTCGCGCAATCCTCGCTCATCCTCGCTCTTTTCCGGATAAACCTCTGAGTAAGTGCCCTCCAGATAGCCAGGCGCTAAAACTCCCGGTGCACCGTGTCCGGGGCCGGCCATGAAGATCATGTCGAGGTCGAACTTCTTGATCAGGCGGTTCAGATGGATATAGGTGAATGCCAGTCCGGGGCTCGATCCCCAATGGCCCAGAAGCCGGTTCTTGATGTGCTCGGGCTTGAGCGGCTCTCTCAGAAGCGGATTGTCCTGAAGATAGATCATGCCCAGCGCCAGGTAGTTGCATGCGCGCCAATAGGCGTCGGCCCTTCTTAGCTCCGACGAACTCAGGGGGGACCCCGAAATCGTTGACCGTGCGAACCCATAAGCGCTCAACGACTCGCTGGAGCGTTGTTCCGTTTCTATAACTGGCGTCATTTCCGAAAACTCCTTCTGTGCCAGATGGAAGGGTCAAGCTCGACGAAACGCCTTTGCATTTCTCTGCGATGGCGTCTTGGCCGGAATGCCCTGCCCCGGCTGGACATGAACCTCACTACTCCCTGCGGCTGGAACTGCACTGGAGCAGGAAGTGGGAATAAACCGCCCGTTTTGGCTTAGATATTGATCTGCGCTCCGGGCGTCACACAAACCAATTTGCATTCATTTGGCCATTCGCTGAGGAGCGGGAGAGGTTCGGGCAACCGTCCCGATCTATTGGATGTATGAGGGTTGGCGCCGGTCGTGAAACGCCTCAAGTCAGATCCGCGCCTGCGCGTTCAGCAGATGCCTGTGTCTTCTGCCGAGGTTCGGCACGGTGTGGTGCCATTGCGGTGGGTTCGGGCTGCCGGGCTGGTTTCCATGTGGAAAGGCTGCCAACACGCCTGCGACATTTATCGAAGTGTCAACCGGCACCGGATTCCGGACCTGTCGGACCAGGCTGGTCAAGCCGCCTGGCGGCCAACGGACCAGGCTTCCAGAGCTTTGGTCTCGCGCGAGAACAGCAGGCCAGGTGCATCCTGAGCATGGCTGACGCGAATGGTATCGCCGCGGCTGATCTGTCCGCTTGCCATGAGATTCGAGAGTGGGTGCACCAGCAGGCGTTCGATCGCACGTTTGAGAGGCCGCGCCCCGTAACGGACGTCGGTGCCCTCGGAAAGCAGGAACTCTTTCGCGCTCGCCGTAACGTGTATGGAGAATGGACTGCCCTGCGCCGCGACGCCGATCCGTTGCTGCACGATGTCCAGTTCGATATCGATGATTCTGCGCAGTTCCGGCGTGCCAAGAGATCTGAACACGACGATCTGGTCCAGCCGGTTCATGAACTCAGGGGTGAACCTGCGCCGGGCTGCCGCGATACCCGTCGTGGCGATCTTACCGTTCAGTTTTGCCTTGCTGGCGCCGTCACCGGAACAAGCGACGTGAAACCCCAGCCGGGGCTCAGCCATGGCGCTCATCTCGGCCGCGCCGAGATTGCTGGTCATGAAGATCATGCACTGGGAGAAGTCGACGCGCTGGTTGTCGCCCAGAGTTAAGGTCGCTTTGTCCAGGATGCCCAACAAGAGATTCCAGAGTGAATCGCTGGCCTTTTCAATTTCGTCGAAGAGCACAAAGCTGAGCTTGAGCTCTTCGGTGTGTTGCCGATTGAGGGCTTCCTGGTTGAGCAGCGGGTGTGTTTCGCGGTGGCCAAGATATCCGGGAGGCGAACCGATCAGCTTCGCGATCTCGTGGCTGTGTTGGTATTCCGCGCAATCGATTTTGACCACACCCTGAGGGTTTTTAAGCAAAGCTTCGGCGGTCGCCTCCACAACGCGGGTTTTTCCGGAGCCAGTCGGGCCAAGGAACAGGAAGTTCCCGACCGGCCTGCCGGCAGGAGACATCCCGGTCAGAAATGCCTGATAGGCTTCGACTATTTTGATAATGGCGTCGTCTTGTCCGATGACAAGCTGGCGCAGCCTGGTCTCCAGGTCCTCTGCCTCCCGTCCTTTCTTGCTGGGGTCGAGTATTTCGATCCGACTCATGGTCTTGTCTCCTTTCATCTCTCAGGCCGCCTTGCGAGTGAAGTCTTCGATGGACGCGAGGTAAGGCGCCAACTTGTTAGGGTCAGTTTCCGTTTTGCTCAACTAAACTGGCGTGCGATGTTGTGTTTTCGCATGCGAGATTGCAACGTCGTTCGCTTCAGTCCCAGGCGAGCCGCCGCGCCGTC
>JBAUOG010000153.1:0-1929 GCA_049579625.1 Bryobacteraceae bacterium | reverse complement strand
ATCGCCACGCTGTGTCAACGGTGATTCCACGGACGACCAAAGTGGCATGGCATCTCAAAAGACAAGAGATCCAGAACAGTGATCCCAGCGAGACCCGGAGGAAATACGTCCACAACATTTCGAGTTCGGGCTATCGCAAAGATTGGGGAGACATTTACGAGAAGCCAGGATTCTTTGCTCGTCTCAAGGCGTTCTTACTGCGTTTTCCGCCGAAAGTAGGCCCGCTCAGCGCCCTCAAGTTTCATCCCGCCTACACCAGCCGTCGAGCAGTTGTATCATGCGCAGCTTCAACGAGACCTTGGACCACTACCGACAACTGCTGCTTGCACAGCAGGAGGGCAGGCTGCAATTGGCAAACGACAATTTTGACACCGGGGGAATAACCGAACCGGGCGCTTATCACCTTGCAGACAAATCGAACGCAGAGCTGCTAGACAGAATGAACGATAAACCGGTTTCGGAAGCCTTGCACCAAAATATCCTCGACTTCTACGCTGACCTTTCCAAGCCGTTTGACACCAAGAAAAACCCCAAGGAGTCGCGAAACACACTGCGAGAACTGGAGACTCTAAAGGCTGCGCCCGCGCCGAAGGTGACAACGGGCATTCCAACACCCGCACGGCCAACAGGTAGTGGATGACGAACCGCGACCGATGGGGTAGGGCTCTGGACTTCCCACGGCTCGTTTGGCTCCGGTTACGCCGGTCAAGGTTGGGCTTGCGTCACGGTAGTGGTTGCCAGCACCGCCTGTGTCGTCGCGTCCACCAGCACAAACACCATGCCGTTGCTTGCCCATTCGCCCGTCGTCGCTGATCCGCTTGATCCGCCGGCCGCAAAGAGCGTACCCGTGGCGCTCCCGACGTGGATTTCCACGCTGCTGGAGCCGGGCGCGTACCAGCTGATGGTCGTCTGGCCAACTACCGCGCCCGTAGCCACCGGGATTGGAATGGGATTCGCGGCAATCGTTGGTGGGGCGGGTGCGGCCAGCGTTACTGTGGTGGCCGACAGAACTGCCTGAGTTGTCGCGTCCACCAGCACAAACACCATGCCGTTGCTTACCCAGTCGCCGGTCTGCGCGGACCCGCTTGATCCGCCGCTCGCAAAGAGCGTACCCGTGGCGCTCCCGACGTGGACTTCCACGCTGCGGGAGTCAGGCGCGTTCCAAGCGACAGTCGTCTGACCAACCGCAACGCCCGCAGCCACTGGGACCGGATTGGGATTCGCAGTGACCAGCTGCGGTAAAGTCACCCCGCCACCTTGTCCGGATAAAGTTAACGCGTCTCCTGCCGCACTCGCCGCCAGACAATTCACAAGCTGAACCCCGGAGGAATTGGCAAAGCTGGACTCCGAGGCGGCTACAGAAACATTGGCAACAACCCCGTTCGCAATGGGCGTAGCATCCATGCTCCACAGCATGCACGTGGTCACTCCGGAAGCTTGGTTGCAGGTGACTGTCTTGCCTGAGTCCGTGGCCGCCGGCCCGGCTGTCACAGTCACTGAAGAGAAATCGGCCGTGGCGTATTCAAGGGCCCACTGAGCCGACGCCGGAGTGGCTCCCGTCGAATTCAAAGTCATGGCCAAAGTGACCGACGTGCCGGGGCTAGCCACACCCGACGAGAGCTCCAGTGTGACGCTCTGTGAGAGGCAGCCGAAGGGAATTGCAATGGTCAGAACTAGAATGCGCAGGGCCATTTAGCACGTCTAGAGAACGAGAGAACCTGAATCTGCACAGGATTCCTCAAAGCTGGAAATAATCTACCTCTATTGTGCCCAAAGTCTACGAACTTAGATAGTGGAGCGACGGGACGCCCAGCATCAATAAACCGCCACCGACACCCGCAGCACCACCGGTTCTGCACCGAAGTTCAGCCCCAGTCTATCTCATCGCCATTCCAGATCCGCAGGAACTTGAACGCCCCCGTTCTGGTA
>JBAUOG010000152.1:0-4465 GCA_049579625.1 Bryobacteraceae bacterium | reverse complement strand
TGGCCATACAGGGCACCGTTATCAATAGCAATGTCTGGATGGTGGAAGGTTTCTGACGGGCCCGGTGGTCTGGCTGTTGCGAGAGTTGAGCGATAGAAAGAGACATGGAGCCTGAACGCTGGCGACGAGTCGAAGAACTCTATCACCGCGCGTTGGAGCTCGACGCGGGCGGCCGCGTTGCGTTCCTGGAAGACTCCTGCGCGGACGACGCACTGCTTCGGGCTGAGGTCGAGTCGCTGCTGGCCCGCGAGAAACAAGCCGAGCATTTCATGGAATCGCCCGCGCTTGAGGTGATGGGAAAACAGGTCGCCAGCGATTCGGCGGCCACAGGCACTGAAACGAAGCTCATTGGCAGCGTGGTTTCCCATTACCGTGTTATCGAGAAGATCGGCGGCGGCGGCATGGGCGTGGTCTACAAGGCTGAAGACACGCGTCTGCATCGTTTCGTGGCGCTGAAGTTTCTTCCTGAGCATGTTGCCACAGATCCGCAGTGGTTGAGCCGTTTTCGGCGCGAGGCGCAAGCCGCCTCAGCGCTCAACCATCCAAACATTTGCACGGTCTATGACGTCGGCGAGCATGCTGGCACTGCGTTCATTGCGATGGAGTTTCTGGACGGCGTAACGCTGAAGCACCTGATTGCGGGCAAGCCGCTCGAGACCGAGCGAATCCTGGACTTGGGAATTCAGATTGCCGATGCGTTGGATACTGATCACTCCACGGGCATCATCCACCGGGACATCAAGCCAGCCAACATCTTCGTCACCAGCCGGGGAGTAGCCAAGGTTTTGGACTTCGGGCTGGCGAAGGTTCGATCACGCGCGGGGATCCGGGCCGACGAGGACACCGAAGTTGTCAGCGTGGGTAGCTTGATGGCCCGCGCGCAGGCAGGCGCTGAGTCCAGCCTCACCACTCCCGGCACAGCTGTTGGCACGGTAGCGTATATGTCGCCGGAGCAGGTGCGGGGCAAGGAATTGGACGTCCGTACCGATCTATTCTCCTTCGGGGCTGTGCTGTACGAGATGTCTACGGGTGTGCTTCCGTTTCCGGGAGCGGCGAAGGAGGCGATGTTTGATTCGATCTTGAATCGAGCACCGATGCCCCCGGTTCGCATCAACCCCGCCACGCCTCCGAAGTTGGAAGAGATCATCCACAAGGCGCTGGAGAAAGACCGCGATGTTCGCTGCCAGTCAGCCGCCGAGGTTCGGGCGGACCTGAAGCGACTGAAACGGGACACGGAATCGAGCAAGGCGCAGCCTACAATCGCATCGGCCTCCGAAATCCCGGTCGGGCCTGTGCGCCGCAAACTCCGCTGGGCGTACGCGGCTGGCGCCGTTGTCGTTGCAGCGGGCGTCGGCGCATTCTGGTTCTTCCGGCCGTTGCCGCCGCCGCGTATCACGGGCACCGAGCAGATCAGCAACGACTGGCGGCCAAAGACCGGGCCGCTGCTTACTGATGGGTCCCGGCTACTATTCGTCTCTCATTCGTTTTTATACATGCCCTATCAAGTGTCGGTCAAAGGTGGTGAAACGGTCCCTTTGCCCCTAGCGGTGAAGGGCTCGGTACAAGTGCAGGACATTTCACCAGACCGAACCCAATTGCTGTTGTGTAAGTACCTGCGAGACGTGGGTCTCGACAGCGGGGAAACCTGCGAGCTTTGGTCGGAGCCAATACTGGGTGGCACTCCGCAGTGGCTAAACGGTCTTCGTGCGCGGAGTCATTCGGCATCCTGGTCGCCCGACGGTCAACAAGTGGTTTATGGTGTGGGTCACGAGTTGCATATCGCCCACAGCGACGGGACAGGAGACCGGAAGTTGGCAACGCTTGCTGGCAATCCTTTTTTGGCGCGGTGGTCGCCGGACGGGAGCAGAGTGCGCTTTTCTACTGACTCGCCAGGGCCCGAACCGGTGTCGCTCTGGGAGATCCGGGTTGATGGCGGTCAAGCTCAACCGCTGCTACCAGGATGGAACCCCTCGGCATCCGTTGTTTGCTGCGGCAACTGGACGCCCGATGGCAGGTATTACGTCTTCGAGGTACAGGAAAAGGGAAACTCCAATGTGTGGGCTCTCCGTGAGCAAGCGGGATTCCGGCATGCCGGCCGTGGTCCTTTCCAGCTAACCCACGGTCCCACGCAGTCGTATTGGCCGGTTCCCAGTCCCGACGGCAAGCGGTTGTTTGTCGTTAGTTCAGAGAAGGTGTCCCGACTTGAGTTTCTTCGTTATGATTTGAAATCCGGCAAGCTCGATCCCACGTTGAGTGGGCTATCGGGGGAGGAACTTGCGTTCTCAAGAGACGGGAAGTGGGTTGCGTGGGTTGACTCGGTGCGGGACCAATCGCTTTGGCGCGCTGCATCCGACGGCAGCCAGCGGCTGCGGCTGACGTCACCTCCGTTTCAGGCAAGGCATCCTCGATGGTCTCCGGACGGAAAGCAGGTCGCCTTCAATGGGATGGCTGGGAACGACGAATCGAGGATTTATGTGACACCCTTTGATGGGGGTCCGATAAAGCAGGTCTCCCACGGAGAGAGCGGGAAGGCTGGCGACTGGGACCCGACCTGGTCGCCGGACGGGGGAACGCTTGCCTTTGGTTGTGATTACACGGTGGCGCGCGCGGATGCCGGTCACGTAATTCATTTGGTGGACCTGAAAACGAATCGCATCTCAGCGCTGCCGGGTTCGACTGGGATGTGGTCTCCCACTTGGTCGCCCGACGGGCGACTCATGGCGGGCCTTTCCGAGCTCGGTTTGAAGGGGTTCCCCCTTTACGATTTCGAGACAAGGAAGCAATCTCAGCAATCGGAGATTGCAGGCAACACCGTCTCCTACCCGACGTGGTCACCGGACGGTCAGTACCTCTGTTATATGACCTGGGGCGGTGGCGCTAATCGTGCCTGGTGGAGGTGGCGCTGGCGCGACCGGAAAACGGAACGAATCGTGTCGCTGGACGAGCTAAATCAGAATATACGGATGTGGTTCACAGCGGGTCCCAACGATTCCCTCATCACCGCACGCAATCTGTCTACGGCTGAAATCTATGCTCTCGATTGGGAAGCGCCTTAGGGTCTAGGACGGCAAGCCAGTGGCCAGCGGCTTGAATTCTCGAAAC
The DNA here is from genome assembly GCA_049579625.1 of Bryobacteraceae bacterium. GTDB lineage: Bacteria > Acidobacteriota > Terriglobia > Bryobacterales > Bryobacteraceae > CAJCIT01. The sequence goes on along the minus strand of JBAUOG010000152.1, from coordinate 1,363 downwards.
CGAGTGAGTGGATTGGAAGCTGGTGAACGTCCACCTCCCGCGCGGAGAGTTGAGCGATAAAGAGGGACATGGAGCCTGAACGCTGGCGTCGAGTCGAAGAACTCTATCACAGCGTTTTGGAGCTCGACGCGGGCGGCCGCGTTGCGTTCCTGGAAGACTCCTGCGGCGACGACGCAGTGCTTCGGGCTGAAGTCGAGTCACTGCTGGCCCGCGAGAAACAAGCCGAGCACTCAACCTCCCTCATACGTTGTTTCCCAAAAACAAACTTAACAAGACACAATTCCCGATAGAGAGGCCTCAGGGCTTCGCTAAAGCCTGAATTTGAGCAGCGGAAGTGCCGGGGCCCAGAATCTGCCGCAGTGCTTCTTCGAGCACTTCATCACGCCCTTCCCGAATTCCCGCTACAGTCGGCTTGACCTCAACGTTTGGAACGATGCCGACCCGTTGTGTGGGCCTCTTGTCCGGATAGAACACGCCGATCCCGCTGATCATCGTCCGAAAACCGCCAGGCAAAGGAATTCCAGAAATATTGCCATCTGCACCAGCTGTGGTGCTGCCGACTACAATCGCTTTCGGAGCAGAACGGAACGCCATAGCTGTGTACTCCGCTTGGCTCAATGAGACTTCGTCGACCAGTATTACCACCCTGCCTTTGTAATGAGGCTGCTCAGGAGTTAGTGATAGGGCCGGACCCCAATGAAAAGCACCGGGATTAGAGGCATCGCCAATTGTAAAGCGCACAAACTCGGTTGGCTTATCAACCAGAAGCGAGCCCAGGGCGAATACCACGAACTCGGATGGATAGTTACGAATATCAATGATCAAGCCCTTGGTCTGACCTGCTCTGCCGATGCACCCGGCAACATCGGCCGCCTTTATTGATGAAAGCTTGAGATAGGCCACGTCGTTCGAGAGCATCCGAAAGGTGTCACCGGCGAGGTCGTGCGTTCCTCCAGGGATCGAGCTGTTCGCTTGCACTTCCAACCGGGGAGTAGTGATGGCAAGTGTCTGGCTATTGCGCTGGACAGCAAGATTCGCGGGACCGCAGCTGCCCGTCGTCATGGAACGGGCGATATCGCGCAGGCGCGTTGAATTGTTCGATGCCGCATAGTATGGACTCCAGCGTTCAACCAGCTCACTGACTGGAACGCCATCGAGACCCAGGATGATATCGCCTATCTTCAGACCGGTTGCCGAGCCGGCCTCGGCCGGCCAGTACCCGGCGACCACAGCGCTGTTTTCGACGAAGCGCACAACCACTGGAATGGCGCACTTCCCAACCGGAGGCCGACACGAACTTGGAGTGAACTCCACAGATTGGCATGTGTATCGTGCACATGAGCAATCAGAGCAAGGAGTTCGA
>JBAUOG010000151.1:0-2591 GCA_049579625.1 Bryobacteraceae bacterium | reverse complement strand
AGGTAAAACATGTTTCAAGTTCGGATTCACGGACGGGGTGGCCAGGGTGTCGTTTCGGCCGCGGAGATTCTGTCGATCGCCGCCTTCGGCGAAGGCAAAGACGCCCAGGCATTTCCAAGTTTTGGTTCAGAACGAATGGGGGCGCCGGTAACGGCGTTCTGCCGGATCGACACGCGCACCATCCGGTTGCGCGAGCCGATCATGACGCCGAACGCGCTCATCATTCAAGACCCGACGTTGCTACCTCAAAGAGGCCTGTTCGACGGTCTCGCCGAGGATGGCTACATTCTGGTCAACTCAACGCGGAGCTTCGCAGAGCTGGGGGTGGGGGAAGTGCTCGCGAAGCATCCGCGTGAGCGGCAAATCACGGTGCCCGCGACCGAACTGGCGCTGGAGTACGTCGGTCGGCCGCTGCCGAATGCAGCGTTGCTCGGCGCGTTCGCGGCGTTGACGGGTGAAGTAAAGCTGGAATCGGTGTTGAAAGCGATTCGCGAAAAATTTCCGGGCAAGGTGGGCGAAAAGAACGCCATCGCTGCAACACACGCGTACGAATTTGTCATGAAAGCTGCGGAGGCTGCCTGTGCGCCAACAAATTGAAGGATCCCGCGCGGTCGCGCAAACCGTGGCGCTGTGCAGGCCGGAGGTGATTTGCGCGTATCCGATCACACCGCAGACGCACATTGTGGAAGGGCTGGGCGAACTGGTCAAGAGCGGCGAGTTGTCGCCTTGTGAGTTCATCAACGTGGAATCGGAGTTCGGCGCGCTGTCGGTGGCGATCGGTTCCTCAGCAGCCGGTGCACGGACCTACACGGCGACGGCAAGCCAAGGGCTGCTGTTCATGGCAGAGGCGGTGTATAACGCTTCGGGCCTCGGCCTGCCCATTGTGATGACGATTGGCAACCGCGCGATTGGCGCACCCATCAACATCTGGAACGATCATTCGGATTCGATGTCCATGCGTGACGCGGGCTGGATCCAACTGCATGCGGAGACGAATCAGGAAGCGGCCGATCTGCACATCCAAGCGTTCCGGCTGGCGGAAGAACTATCCTGCCCCGTGATGGTGTGCATGGACGGCTTTATTCTGACGCACGCCTATGAGTCAGTGGACCTGCCGACACAGGAGCAGGTAGACGCCTATCTGCCGCCGTTTGAACCGCGGCAGTTGCTGGACCCGAAGCATCCGATGTCGATCGGGGCGATGGTGGGACCGGAAGCATTTACGGAAGTCCGCTACCTGTCGCATCACAAGCAGCTACGGGCGCTCGACCGGATACCGGAACTCAATCGCGAATTCTGTGCGCAATTCGGCCGGAACTCGGGCGGTCTGCTGCGAACCTACCACAGCGAAAACGCCAAAACGGTGGTGGTGGCACTGGGCTCGGTGAACGGAACAATTCAAGAAGTCATCGACCAGATGCGGATGGAAGGGCATTCGATCGGTTCAATCAGCATCTGTTCATATCGCCCATTTCCGCAGGCGGCGATACAGGAAGCATTGGAGTCAGCGGAACGAGTTGTGGTGGTTGAGAAGTCACTGGCCGTGGGGCTGGGCGGCATCCTGACGGGCGACATTCAGGTAGCGACGGCGGGCAGTGTCAACGAACTCTACACCGTGATCGCGGGACTAGGGGGCCGGGTGATTACGCAGGAGTCGTTGCGCGACGTTTTCATAAAGGCCGAAGCGGACGATCTCAATCCAGTCACGTTCCTCGATCTGAACGAGGACATTATTGAGCGCCATCTGGCAAGGGAAAGCAAGCAACGGCTGTCCGGACCGGCGGCGGAGAATATTTTGCGAGACATCAACTCGATTGCGGGACGGATCGGGTAAAGAGACCAAGGACCATGCCCGATACCCTCGTCAAGTTTTATCAAACCGGCACCTTCACGGTGGGCAACCGCCTACTGGACAAAGAGCAACAATCCGGGCAATCGGAACCGGAACGTTCGAATGCGCTCAACTGCGGGCATCGCGCCTGCCGTGGGTGCGGTGAAGCGCTAGGTGCTCGGTACGCGATTGATTCGGCCATGCGAGCGTCGAAGCGAAACCTGATTGCGGCGAATGCGACAGGCTGCCTGGAGGTCTTTTCGACTCCCTATCCGGAAACTTCATGGCAGATCGCATGGCTGCATTCGCTGTTCGGAAACGCCGCCGCCGTTGCGACGGGCATTGCCGCGGCAATGAAAGTGAAGAACCGGCCCGAAGTGCGCGTGATTGCCCAGGGTGGCGATGGCGGAACCACGGATATCGGCATGGGCTGCCTGTCCGGAATGTTCGAACGCAATGACGATGTGCTCTACATCTGCTACGACAACGAAGCTTATATGAACACCGGCGTACAGCGATCGAGCGCGACCCCACCGGCAGCCCGCACCGCGACGACTCCGGTGATGGGCAAGAATCCGGGAAGCAGTTTTGGCCAAGGGAAGAGCGTACCGTTGATTGCGATGGCACACCAAATCCCGTACGTGGCAACGGCGTCGGTAGCCAACTTGCGAGACCAGGAACAGCAGGTGGAGAAGGCGACCCTCATCGAAGGCGCGCGCTACATCCACATCCATGTTCCCTGCCCCCTGGGGTGGGGTTC
>JBAUOG010000150.1:0-4164 GCA_049579625.1 Bryobacteraceae bacterium | reverse complement strand
CCGACCCAGATTTCCGCGGCATTCAGCGGCGAGGGCGCAATGGTATAAACCACACCGTAGCCGCGCTCCCGCGCGTTTTCTACCGTCACCGGACCTTCGAACTTTTCCTGCGCCGACTTGCGCCTGTCGCCGGTCAGATCGGGGCTAATGGTTTGCCAGTGAAGCCCGCCGTCGACGGTCTTCATGACGTACTGAGTGCCGAGAAACAGCGTGTTGGGCTGCGCCTTAGAAAAGACCAGCACCGGTGTCCAGGGATCACGATACTTGCGTTGGGCAATCTCCTGGCCGAATCCCGGCATGGGCCAGGGCGCGATCTCCTGGCTTTGGCTGGTGCGGCGATCGAAGCGGCTCACCGTGCCGTATGTTCCTGAACTATAGATGATGTTGGGATCGGCCGCATCGGGGGCGATGTAGCCACTCTCGCTTCCCCCGATACTGAACCAGTCGCGTCCATCGATGTGGCCGTGGTCTGTGCGGCTGGGCAGGCCCGCGGTGCCGCTGTCCTGCTGAGATCCGTAAACGTTGTACGGGAATTGATTGTCCGTAATGACGTGGTAGAACTGGCCCGTCGGCTGGTTGTACCAGGTGCTCCAAGTGACGCCGCCGTTCAGCGTTATCGAGGTGCCCTGATCGGTGGCGAGGACCATCTTCGCGGAATCCGCTGGATCGATCCAGAGCTGGTGATAGTCGTCACCACCCGGCGCGCCGCGCACGATACTGAGGCTCCTGCCGCCCTGGCTCACTTCGTACAGAGCCACGTTCGGTATGTAGACCGTGTCGGGATTATTCGGATCGGCCGTCACCGCTGAGAAATACCAGGCGCGGCTGGTGATGCGGGGATCGCTGTTGGCACGAGTCCACGTATCGCCGCCGTCGTCACTGCGATAGAGTCCGGCTTCTTTCGCGTCAATCAGCGCGTACATACGTTTGCCGTGGGTGCCCGGCGCGATTGCGACACCGGCACGACCCCACTCGCCGCCGGGCAGTCCGTGCGCGGTGAGTTGGGCCCAGGTTTCGCCGCCATCCGTGGAGCGATAGAGGCCGCTGCCAGGGCCTCCGATGGGAGCGTAGGTGCTCCAGGGAGGCCGATGCGCTTCCCACATGGCGGCGACCAGAATGTCGGGTGCATCCATGGCAATGGCGAGATCGGCAGCGCCAATGCTTGGACCTTTATTCAAGACGTGGGCCCAGGTCGAACCGCCATCGGCGGATTTGTACACGCCTCGTTCGTCGTTTGGACCATACGCATGGCCAAGAGCTGCGACATAGACGACCTCCGGGTGCTCGGGGTGAACGACCATGCGGCTGATCTGCCGCGTCTCCTTAAGGCCGATGTTTTGCCACGTCTCGCCTCCATCCATCGACTTGTAGACACCGTTACCCGTAGCGAGGTCCGAGCGAATGTCCGACTCGCCGGTTCCGACGTACAAAATGTTAGGACTGGAGGGCGCGACGGCCAGTGCTCCGATGGAGGCATCGGGTTGCCCATCGAAAATGGGTGTCCAGGTTGTGCCGGCGTCGGTGGTCTTCCAGACACCGCCATTTACCGAGCCGGAATAAAACAAGCGGCCGTTGCCGCGAACGCCACTGACCGCCACACCGCGGCCGCCGCGAAATGGCCCGATGAGACGCCAACGCAGCCCGTTGTACAGATCGGGAGAGACGATTTGGGCGCTCAGGAGGGCGGCGAAACAAGGGATGAAGAACCAGCGCAACAGTCGCATAAACTCTCAACGATAGCGCTTCGAGAAGGAGCGGCTGAGGAGAGTGCCTTCCAGATGGCTCAAATGGTTGGCGTCCGCAGCTAAGGCGGTCATGAGTATATTGCAAAAAGGCAATACTGTGAGGTGGACCGAACCAAATGAGCCGAATTCGTGTTGATGATTTGCGCAAGAAATGGATGAAGGATGCCAAGTACCGGCGTGAGTATAAAGCCTTGCAGGAGGAATTCTCTCTGGTGGCCCCCCCTGATTCAGGCACGCACCCGCGCCGGCCTCACCCAGGAACAGGACAAACGACCCTCGGGAAGGCTTTCCATGTGCGGCGATTAGTACAGTGAAAGGTTCCCAGCTTATGGTCCTCAAACAAACGCTTGTATTGGTTTCAGCGCTAGCGGGTTTCGCTTCGATTTCGATGAAGGGCCAAACTGCGGCTCCGCAAACGACCCCCACATCGCACAGCTTCACTGTTCAAAACGGGCACTTCGTCTTGGACGGCAACCCGTTTCGCATCATCTCGGGAGAGATGCATTATCCGCGGGTTCCGCGGGCGTACTGGCGCGATCGTTTCCGGATGGCCAAGGCCATGGGTCTGAACACCATAACGACCTATGTTTTTTGGAACGAGCATGAGGCGAAGCCCGGTGTGTACGATTTCTCCGGCAACAACGATGTGGCCGAATATATTCGCGAGGCGCAACAGGAAGGCCTATACGTCATCCTTCGCCCGGGGCCGTATGTTTGCGCCGAGTGGGAGTTCGGCGGATTCCCGGCTTGGCTTTTGAAGGATCATAGCCTAATCGTGCGAGGCGGCGACCCGAAGTTCATGGCGCACGTCACGCGATGGTTCGAACGGCTCGGCCAGGAACTGGCGCCACTGCAGATTGGCAACGGCGGCCCGATTATCGCGGTCCAGGTGGAGAACGAATACGGATCGTTCGAAAGCGATCACGCCTACATGGAGCAGATCCGGCAGACCCTCCTAAGGAGCGGCTTCACGAAGGCGTTGCTCTACACGGCCGATGGTCCTTCCAAGAATCTGGACATGCTGAAGGCCGGGACGCTTCCGGACTTGCCGGCGGCGGTGAACTTTGGTGCGGGCGGTGCGAAGAAGGCGTTCGAAGCGCTCGACCGGTTCAGGCCCAGTGGCCCTTTCATGGCAGGCGAATACTGGGCGGGGTGGTTCGACCACTGGGGCGACAAACACGCTAAGACGGACGCGAAGAAAGAAGCCGACGACATTGACTGGATGCTCCGCAAGGGCTACTCCGTCAGCATTTATATGTTTCATGGCGGCACCAGCTTCGGATGGATGAACGGCGCCAACAGCGATGGCAAGAACTACCAGCCCGATGTCACCAGCTACGACTACGATGCGCCGCTCGATGAAAGCGGCCGGACCACGGCCAAGTACAACCTGTTCCGCTACGTGATTGGGAAAGCGGCGGGCGAGGCGCAGCCATCAATTCGGGAACCCAAGCCGCCGATTCAAATCGCTTCATTTCCCATGCAGGAATCTGTTTCGCTCTGGTCGACACTGCCCGCACCGGTTCATGCGGAGAATCCGCTGTCGATGGAGGACCTGGACCAGGCGTATGGATATCTGCTGTACCGCACGCAACTGAACGGCCCGGTCGCGGGAGAGTTGACGATCGAGGATCTGCATGACTACGCGCTGGTTTACTTGGATGGCAAACTGGCCGGGACATTGGACCGGCGCGAAGGCCAGAACCATCTGCGGATTGAGGTGGCCGGGCCCTACTCCAGGCTCGACATTTTGGTGGAAAACTCGGGACGAGTGAACTTCACAAAAGTGATCCGCGGAGAACGGCAAGGAATCACCAAGCAAGTCACATTGGCTGGCAAGGTGCTGCATGGCTGGGACATGTACCCGCTCCCGATGGAGAACACGGGCACGTTGAAGTACGGCGCGAAGGATAGCTGTTCAGGCGCCTGCTTTTACCGCGCCACCTTCAACGTCGATTCTCCGGCTGACACGTTCCTCGACACGCGTTTCTTTACCAAGGGCGAAGTCTGGCTGAACGGCCGTGCACTGGGCCGGGTGTGGGACATCGGACCCCAGGTGACGTTGTACGTGCCGGGAGCGTGGCTGAAGCAGGGCAAGAACGAAGTCGTGGTCTTCGATCTGAAGGGTGGCCCCGGCCGCACGCTCGCCGGCCGAGGGGAGCCGATTCTCAACGGCGGCAATCGCGGCTCGAAGTGACGCAGCCTGTGCAGTTCGAACCAGCTGCGTTCACGAGAGTTTCGCTGCGGCTATCGAGCTTCTGAAGCTTTGCATTTGGTCCGCTTGCTGACGCGCGCGGTTGCTCTGAAAATACTTGCTTGGGAGGCCTTAGAACCCCCCCGGTTGACGAGCTTTGTCGCGTCTGGGGACACACCTTGCTCCGAAGCGGAGAGCACAGCGCGCACGGCGAGCTGGCGCTCC
>JBAUOG010000149.1:0-3101 GCA_049579625.1 Bryobacteraceae bacterium | reverse complement strand
GAGTCAGCGTTCCTGTCCATTGCACGCCATACGCTTTCTTCCCGGCAACTTCCTTGGGCAAGTTGCTCTCGCTCAGGTTCACGTTCGTTTCAGTGCGCGTTAGGATCGGTGTGGTTTTCGAGCCGGGAGACATGCGGCCTTCGCTGTATTCAGCTTTGAGGCCGGGACTGCCGTCGGGAGTGGTCAACAGCGCATCGGGCACCGGTTTCCCATCCGTGCGCAGAAACTGCGTTCCAGGAACATAAGTGATCGTTGCATTGGGGAACTCAGCATGCAGGCCGTCGAGAACGGAGACGATGTGCGTTGGTTGGCCCGCGTAGTTGCCGATCAGTGGCCGAGTCTGATCCGCCAGCGGACCGACGACAGCAATCTTCTTGATGTCAGGTTTGAGCGGAAGAACTCCGTCATTCTTGAGCAGCACCATGGACTCGTTCGCCAGCTTGCGTGCATGGGCGCGGTGTGCTGCGCTATCGAGCTCCTTCTCATCGATCTTCGCGTACGGAGCTGTGTCAGTGGGATCGAACATGCCGAGCTTGATGCGCGCGGTGAAGAGGCGAATGAGCGCGATGTCGAGCACGTGCTCCGGCAGGTATCCCTGCTGCACGGCATCAATGTAGGCCTTTTCGACTGGTTCTCCGAAACGAGAGGTGAAGGTGACGCACTCGTTGTCCATGCCGCGGATGACGGAGATTGCGGCACCCTGGGCCTGCGTGGGGCGATAGCGATGATTTGCCGCAACGTCGCGAACCGCATCGCAATCGGAGACAACGTAGCCCTGAAAGCCCCATTTGCCGCGAAGCTGATCCTGAAGCAGGTACTGGTTGGCGCAGGCAGGCTCGCCGTTGATGGCGTTGTAAGCGCACATCACGGATCCCGCCTTGCCGTCGACCACGGCGGCGCGGAAGGCGGGCTCGTATGTGTCCACTTCGTCGTGCTTGCTTACGTCGACATCTGCGAAGTGACGGGTTGGCTCCGGTCCACTGTGCACGGCGAAGTGCTTCGGTGTGGCAATTGCAAGATAATATTTGGGGTTTTCGCCCTGCAGGCCGGTGACGTACGCCACGCCCATGCGGCCGGTAAGGAATGGGTCCTCGCCGTACGTCTCCTGCCCGCGGCCCCATCGCGGATCGCGGAAAATGTTGAGGTTGGGCGACCAGAAGTCGAGGCCGCCCATGATACCGATGTGTCCTTCGCGCTGGTTCTGCACGTGCTTGATACGGCCTTCAATGCCGATCTGCCCGGCCATCGTGTGGATGCCCGGTGCGTCGAAGGTTGCCGCCAGGCCGACCGGCTCGGGATACTCCGTCACACCTTGGTTGATTACGCCATGCAGAGCCTCACTCCACCACTGATAAGCGGGAACGTTGAGCCGAGGAACGGCGGCCGAGTTGTTTTGCATCTGCGTCGCTTTTTCGGCCAGCGTCATGCGATGCACTAGGTCCGCGGCCCGCTGCTCTGGAGATAGCTGCGGATTCAAGTAAGGAAGGGTTGCGGGCTCCTGAGCAACTGCAGTGTGTAGTCCTGAGGCAAACAGGAGCGCGCCGCTGCAGGCGGCAATACATTCGATGATTCTCGTCGCGCGAGTTTTCATACTTCCTCTCCAAAGTGAGTTATAGCAAGCGGCGCTTGCCGTTTTTGAGCAGTTGGCTTTAGCTACGGCTTGCGGAAGTTCCACTTGGCTCTGTCGCTCTTGGGATCGAATTTGATGAGCGCCGGTGTGCTGGCGCCTATAGATTGCCGCCCTTCAGCAGCGGGATTCCCATGTTGTCCAGGTACGGGCCGGTGGGATTTCTGGAGCGGCCCACGCGGATGTTGTAAGTGGAGTTCGCGCCGTCACAGGCTCGCCGCGACCGAGACCAGTGCTGCCACGATTTGGGCGGCGCGAAAGGGGTCGGGGTGTGGACAGAAGCGGATCGCCGGGCCACTTCGATAAGGCAAACGGCGTTGTGGGGGATCATTCCCGTGATCGTCGCGTCCACGTCAACTTGACGGAAAACGGCCCTATCTGTCGACGTGCCTTGACTGCTTCCGGGTGGATCGTCCGAAACCCTTCCGGAGTTAAGGGTTCAGCGTGCCGGCTCGATTCCGATCCTGTCGTTCACGGCCGATGAAATCCGCTGGGTGCAACCGAGGTAGCGTTCTGTAGTCTGTACCGAGACCTGGCCAAGAAGGAATTGAATCTGCTCTAGTTCGCCGCCCGCACTTCCACAGGGACTGGCTTGTCCCGGTCAGAGTTATCCATCCCCCGTTTTCTCAAACGCCTGCCCAGAGCGGGAACTGGATGCTTCGGGATTCAGGCTGAATCGACTCGGGGCGAATGCCGTCTGCACCGCATCTGCGGCGTGCACCGGAATGCGGCCATTCGCCGGCATCGGTTGCAGGCCTTTCCGGGGTTGTGGGAGCCGTCGAGAATCCTCCAACGCGCTATGGCATCCGAGCTAGGGACGCGAGGCCAGCGTCCAGGCCTTCGATCGAAGAACGCTGCGCTGGGCAGTAAGACCACTCCGCCCGTGCAAGCAGCTTCAGTTCGTGCGCGCGTTCGGAATAGGCAGCGCATCTTCCACCGAGTACAGCGCATGATGGGTGAGGATGAAGAGGGTCCGATGGCCCAGTCCGCCGAACACGATGTCGAGGGGGCGCTCTGGAACGTCGATGCGGCCTATCTGTTTGCCCGCCGCGTTGTAGACGAATATCTGCCCATTCGCGATGCAGACGTTGCCGTTACCGTCGACGGCCACGCTCTCGCCGCCCCGGTCGGCGAACGGCCGCAGTTCTGAGAGCGTGCCGTCGGGATTGACTCGTGCGCTATAGGTCGCGTCTTCCGATTCGTTGCTGACGTAGACGCGTTCGCCCGGAGCGGCGGAGAGGAAGCGGTGCGTGTCGAGATTGTTGGAGAACCGCCAGCCGCGGGCGTCGGGCGGACCCTGCTGGACGACCCGCCGCGCTGGCAGGAACACGCTGCCGTCAGGCGAGACGTAGCGCTTCGCGATGGGCGTCGAGACGTCCTCGACGAACATTTCGTAGAGCGTCTTGAAGGCAAGCGTGTCGAGATTGAGCTGATCCCGAAACTCGCCGTTGTTCCAGTAATTGACCGGCAGAAG
>JBAUOG010000148.1:0-1649 GCA_049579625.1 Bryobacteraceae bacterium | reverse complement strand
ATCGTACGCGGGGCAGCAACTGAGGGAGGTGTCCTTAGTAGCCAGCGCCGTCGCGTTCTGCCTCGTCCTGGGCGGCTGCGCCCTTTCGCATCCACCTCAACATGCGAGCATCGTACCCGCTAGCTTGCCGAAGACTACGACCATTCCGCCCGCATGGACTGCCAGTCCCGGAGCCAAGGAGGCCGTCGCCAACAGTTGGCTGAAGACATTCAACGATCCTGGGCTCGACGCCGTTGTGGCCGAAGCCCTCACGAACAATCCGGACCTGCGCCTGGCTGCGGCGAAGGTGGAGGCGGCACGACAGACCGTCGTCATTGTCGGCGCGCAACTCAAGCCACAAGTGGGCGCTGTGCTGAGCGCCGCCGGTACCCGCGACGCCAATAACAGCACGTTCTCGAGCGAAGGAGCGTACTTTGGGGCATCGTGGGAGATCGACGTTTGGGGGCGAGTCCGCGCTGAGCGGGCGGCTGCGAATGCCAGCTTCGAAGCCGCGGCACTCGACTATGCTTTCGCAAGGCAGTCGCTCGCCGCCACGACCGCCAAAAGCTGGTATCTGGCAGTTGAGACGCGGCGACTTCTTGAACTGGCCGAACAGGACGTCCAACTCTACGAGGAGCTACTCAGACTGGCGAAGATTCGCGAGGCCGCCGGAAAGGTGGGCTCGCTCGACATCTACGAAGCCAGTGCCAACCTAAACGAGGCTCAAAGTCAACGCCGGAAAATGCAGGCCCTTTACAGCGATGCGCGCCGCAATTTGGAAACGCTGATCGGCCGCTACCCTTCGGGTGAACTGGAAGTAGACGCCGCCTTCGTTCCCACTCCGCCGCCTGTCGAAGCTGGTTTGCCCGGTTCCCTGTTGGAGCGACGGCCGGATCTGCTCGCGGCGGAACACCAGGTGCTGGCGGCCTTTCGGACGCTTGAGGCTTCGAAACTCGCGCTGCTGCCCAGCATCAAGCTCACCGCGGACGGTGGACGCCTCAATGACCGCCTGCTGTCTCTGCTCAGCCTCAACCCGACGCTCTTTCACACCGAGATCCAGATGTATGTGCCGATCTACGAAGGAGGGGAGTTGCGGGCCGAAATCAAGATTGCTTCGGCGCAACAGGAAGAAGCCTTAACGGCCTACGGTAGAGCAGCCTTAAACGCGTTCCGGGAAGTTGAAATTGCGCTGACGAACGAGGGTTCGCTTGGAGAACGCCTGGTGTATCAACGGGCCGCGAATAGGGATCGCAGCGAGGCAGTACGCATCGGAAAAATCAAATATCAAGCTGGCGCCATCGACATGCTGGCGGTGCTGCAGTTGCAGACGGCTCAAATCGAGGGCGAGATGCAGATTGTCCAAACCGTCGATTCACAGCTTGCCAACCGAGTGAACCTGCACTTGGCGCTGGGTGGAAGTTTCGACGCAACCCCGGCGGCAACTCCCCCAAACAATTCGGCAACGAGTTTTCGGACACCATGAAGGGAAGCAACCCATGCCGCACCGATGCTTACCGATGACTTTCCGTGTCGCCCTGACGTCGTTGATAGCGAGGCTCTGCTTGGACCCGATGCGGCGCGCAAGAAGCAAAGCCTGTCCAGCAGTCTGCTGCTCCCCAAGAAACACAAAACGGTGTTCCGGCGGGAGATGAGGCGAAAAAGACTGAAGC
>JBAUOG010000147.1:0-3541 GCA_049579625.1 Bryobacteraceae bacterium | reverse complement strand
CGCAGGCCCAGAGTACGGGAGCGCGACTAAAACCTATACCAATGCCGCCGCCGCTTCGATCATCCTTGCTTCTGAGATCCTTCGTCTTCCATGGGAAGAGGACGCCGAGCGGGTTGTCGGAGTCTTGTCGACGTCTCTAGATCGCGTTTTTGCCATGCGCAGCAACCTGGAAGAGTTCAGTCGCGGTGCCGCCAACACGGAGATTATTGGACGCGGTCCGGCTTATGGCGCAGCCGTGATGAGCGCCCTCTGCATCCGAGAAATGACCGGGCATCGCGCGGCGCCCCATTCGGGTGCGGGCTTCCGGCACGGTCCGATTCTCGACGTGGATGCAACCCATCTTGCCATTATTTTTGCTCTCGGACGAACTGCCGAACTCGGGGTCAAGCTGGCACGGGATTGCAACCGGCGCGGCGGCAAGGTTGTGCTCGTCTCGACACAGGATCACGAACCGACTGAATCGCTGTTTCCTGTCCGGATCGATCTCGTGCCGGAGCTTTGGGAGGGAATCATATCTCTTCTGGTGCCGCAGGCGCTCACGCTGGCCATGGTCGAGACAACAGGCGCCCGTTTGCCGCCGCGCTTTCAGTACGGCGTCATGGAGCAGTAGCTCTTTCGGTCATTAGAACTCCAGCTTCGCCTGAAATGCGATCATCCGCGGCGAACTGTCCCCGCCGAGGCCGACGCCCAATAGCCCCGTCGGTGGCGCCGTTGTGTAGGTCAGCGCGCCGAAACCGGTCTGGGTGGAAGGCTTTCCTGGAATGCCGGCGTACACCATTGAAGGCAGCGCAAAGTTCGGATGATTGAAGATGTTGAAGGCCTGCGCTTCCAGGCGAAGCTTTACCCGTTCGCCTAAGGCAAACCATTTGGTCAGATAGAAGTCGCTCCAAGTGAAATCCGGACCCCGCAGCGCGTTGCGGCCGAGATTCCCGAATTGGCAGTTCTTCGCCGAATTGCCCCCTAAGCACGCGCCAGTGCTCGGATCCACCGCCGAAACAAAAGCATCCGGGTTGAGCCATTGGATTGTTCCCGGCTGGGTCACGCCGGGTATAGGATCGTGCTCATAAACCGGCACACGGGGGACAAGGCTCGCGTATTGAGGGCCACTGCCCTGAACGATGCCGTTGCCGTTCGCTGTATAGGGCGAACTGAGAACCGAGAAAGGAAGCCCGCTGTGCCAGAACACCGTGCCGGACACTTGCCATCCATTCAACACGTACCCAAGCATCCGGTTCCGAACCTTCAGCGGCAGTTGGTAGACATATTGGGCCGTGAAATTGTTCCGGACGTCGTAATCGCAAGGACCGTATTGCCGGCCCAGCTCTCCGGGCAGCGGCGAGAGAATCCCGGCCGACGAGAACGATAGAAAGCCGCCGTTCGACACCGTGTCCATGCAATGGCTCCAGGTGTAGTTGGCCTGAACCTGGAGCCCGTGACCAGGCCGCTTTTCAGCCGTCAGTTGGAGGCCGTTGTAGTGGCTGTTTGCCCCCGTCGCGAGCTGCGTGACCGCACCAAATCGGGGGTCGGTAGGCTGTCCATATGGGAACGGCGCGAAGCAACCTGGACATACGGTCTGATAGCCGTTCACCTGCGTGGTGTAGGGCTGGTTTACGGCGCGCGTGCCGACATACTGGGCACGCAAATTCACTGTCTCGCCCACCTGTTGTTCAAGACCGAAGCTCCATTGCATGAAATACGGCGCGTGAAGCTTGCCGGCCGGAACGGCCGTGATCGCTACCGGCTGAAGGCAAGTCGCCGGATTGGAGGGAGCCGACGCACAGGACAGCTCGCCTTGCGGGAAGCCCGAACTGAACGTCTGGTTCGCTGCGACGGTGGCATCCACCGCGCTGTTCGGAACACCCGGTGCTATTGCTGTTCCACCCACCGTCCCCAGCAGCCCGCCTTGAAAGGTCTTCGAGTACGGCGGGTTCGTTCCGACCAGGTCAACCACGCTTCCCGGCAGCAGATCGCTAAATAACCCAAACCCCGTTCGCACCACCGTTGTGGGCGTCAGCTGCCAGGCAATCGCCGTTCGGGGCTGCAGCAAGGCCAAAGGCGTCGAGGCAAAGATATTTCCCAGATTCGTCTGGATCGCTTGATTGAGAGGTTGATTGACGTCGTGATCAATAGAGTCAAACGAGCCGCCCAGGCGCGCGACGGCATCGTGTGGATTGACCGGGTTCGAGTTGTGCGTCACGCGCATCCCGAATGTCCACGTGAGCTTTCGGTTGAGCTTCCAGGTGTCCTGGGCATACAGGTCCAGGTTCAGAAAATTGTAGGGCTGTGAATTCGCCAGGGGAAACGTCTCTGACGCAGTGGACGCAACTCCATAGATGAATTGCGGCAGCGTTGTGTAGCTCACCAGAGGAACGGTGCCCTCGCCAAAGTCGTAGTCGTTGAGCCGGAAGATTCTCGTGTTCGTCCCGAATCGAAACTCGTGGGCGCCGATACTCCACACCAGGTTGTCGTTGATAAAGAAGCGGGAGGCACGCCTGCCTTGAACCCAGGTATTGTCGAGCCCGCCAAGGGTCGTGAAAGGTGCACTCGCACCGCTTCCTTGAAAAACGATGGGAAATGCATTGAGAGTCTGCTGGAAATCGGCCGGCCCGAACAGACTCGAATACCACGAAAAAGCCGGATTGAAATAGTTCACCAGGCTCTGAGAGAAGACGTGCGTATAGCCGCTTGCGAATGAATAGAGAGGCTGCGGAGATATCGCATTGAACAACGGATTAATTGGGTCGGTGTACGCGGCCTGCAGGCCTGTGTCTGCCTGAAAGCGAAACCAGGTGGTGTCGTTCTCGCTGATGTTGTAGTCGACCCGAGCCGTTTGCACTTGTTCGCGATCGTCGCTGGAGTGCGAAATACTCTGACGGTTGGCGCAACCATTTCCATGTGGGGGGTTGCCTCCAGCCTTGCTTCCATTAGCGTTGAATGGACACCCTAGCACCGCCAGCGGCGTTCCCGCGGTATTGCCATAGAGAGAGAAGAGCTTCTGATAGAACGGAACCATCTGTGGCGCCGGCTGGTAGACGGAGCCGGTCACGGAATCGGTTCCGCCTCGCGGAAGCTGTTGCAGCACGTAGTTTTCGAATGCAGGCGTCGGAACCGTTGTCGCCGACACAATCGGAAGCGCTATCCGAACCCACTCGCTGTCAAAAAAGAAAAAGAGTTTGTTCCGCAGAATCGGACCACCTAGACTGCCTCCGAAGTGGTTCACCGTCGACCGCGGCTTGTGATTTCCTGCCGTCGCGTTGGTGAAGAAATCCGCCGCGTTGAACTTTGATCCATTCCAAAGTTCGTAGAGATTCCCGTGAAACTGGTTCGCGCCGGACTTCGTCACGTAATTGACTTGAGAAGCTCCGTAGCGCCCAAGATCAACCGCATAGGAAAGAGTATTAACCGTCACGTCCGCGATCGAATTCAGACCCAGGACCAGGTTTGTGGATAGACCGCTATTCAGGTTCGTCAGCGGATCGTTCGTCTCCAACCCGTCCACGATGTAACCGTTTGAGAGCGCTGGCAGCCCGTTGAACTGCAC
>JBAUOG010000146.1:0-2235 GCA_049579625.1 Bryobacteraceae bacterium | reverse complement strand
TCTCCAAGAAGGGGCCAGTGATTCTGGTTCGCAAAGAAACCACGCCGGACGACATTCACGGCATGGACGTTTCCAAGGGCATTCTCACGGCGGTGGGCGGCTTAACCAGTCACGCGGCAGTGGTTGCGCGCGGCATGGGCCGGCCTTGCGTTGTCGGCGCCTCGTCAATCAGCGTGAACGAAGTCACGAAGGAAGCCACCATCACCATTGACGGCCAGAAGATGACCGTGAAGGAAGGCGCCTGGATTTCGATTGATGGTTCGCTGGGCGAAGTGTATCTGGGCCAGTGCAAAACCAGTGAGCCGGATCCGAAATCGCATTACTTCGCCGCCTTCATGGTTTGGGCGGACGAATTCCGCGGAAAGTTCGGCGTTCGGGCGAATGCCGACATCCCACGTGATGCCAAACAGGCGCGGCTGTTCGGCGCGGAAGGTATCGGCCTGTGCCGTACCGAGCATATGTTCTTCGCCGAAGACCGGCTGCCGCATGTGCAGGCAATGATTCTGGCGCGGGATGAGAAGACCAGAAAGAAAGCGTTGCAGAAGTTGTTGCCCATGCAGCGCAAGGACTTCGCCGGCCTCTTCGATTCGATGGACGGATTCCCGGTCGTCATTCGAACCCTCGATCCGCCGCTCCACGAATTCCTGCCCAAGCGCGAAAACCTCATGGTGGATATCACCAAGCTGCCGCACGCAACCGCCAAGGAGAAGAAGGAATTCTCCGCTACCTACGGCGTCCCAGTGGGCGAACTGAAGAAGTACTTACCCGAGTTACTGCATCGCGTAGAAGAACTGCACGAATTCAACCCGATGCTGGGCCACCGCGGTTGCCGTCTCGGCATCACCTACCCGGAGATCACTGAGATGCAGGCGCGCGCCATCTTTGAGGCGGTTGTGCTGGTTGCAAAGAAGGGCAAGAAGGTTATTCCGGAAGTCATGATCCCACTTATTGGTGGCGTCAAGGAACTGGAAAACCAGAAGGCCATCGTGAAGCGAGTTGCCGACGAGGTTTTGGGTGCGGCCGGACTTTCCGATCAGCATTACATGATCGGCACGATGATCGAAATCCCGCGTGCGGCTCTCACCGCGGACGAAGTTGCCAAGGAAGCCGACTTCTTCAGCTTCGGCACCAACGATCTGACGCAGACCACTATGGGCCTCTCGCGCGACGACTACACGCACTTCAGCAAACACTACGAAGACCTGAAGATTTTCAAGGCCGATCCATTTGCCTCGATTGATCAGGAAGGCGTTGGCAAGCTGATTGAAATGGCGGTAAAGCTGGGCCGCAAGACCAATCCAAAACTGGAAATCGGCATTTGCGGCGAGCACGGCGGTGACCCGAGCTCGGTAGAATTCTGCTATCGGGTAGGCATGGACTACGTGTCCTGCTCGCCGTACCGTGTGCCGATCGCTCGGCTGGCGGCGGCACAGGCGGCACTCGCGGACACTTCGGAAGTGAATCGCACCGCGTAGAAACACTCCTTAGCGACAAAACACGAGGGGGCCGCTGTGGTCAATTGACTGCAGCGGCCCCTTTCTACTTGCCGCCAGGACATTGGAACAACCGCTTTCGGAAACTCGTCCATACTGCTTATATGTCAAGCGGCGGCGTTCCTGAAACAAGCGAAGAAGCACCAACGTATCGCGCCCGAATCGGCCGGTGGCGCCGCAAGGCGTTCGCCTGGTGCGGTAAGCAGTGGCGCGCGATCCGGCCGGGCCCGGAAGCGAAATACGGAGCCGTGTGGGGAACATTGGCCGCAGCCGCGGCCTGCGTTGTCATCGCTGGCCTTTTTGCAAAGACCGGCTTTGGCTACGCGTTCGACTTCCTGCTGGCAATCGTTTTCGCCGCCATCGCCATTCCCCTGGTCGCCCTGCTGGTGGCTTTGTTGGTGATCATCGCGCGTAAACTGCCGCCCATGGCCACCGGCTGGATTGTCGGGTCGTGCACCATCGTCATGCTGCTCTGGTTCCCTCCAGAACTCGGCATTCCCATGGCTGTGGTTGTCGGGCTGGCCGAGGGGATCCTGGGTGCGGCCATCGCGACCTTTGTCTCGGGTGGACTTCGTGAGGCCGCCCTGAGCAAGAAGATCGTGGTTGGAGTGCTCTGCCTTCTGGCGCTGTCGGCCAACGGGTACATCGGCTGGCTGCTCGTCCATGAAGGGTCGATGGAAAAGATTCTGAAGTGGCGCCCGCCCGCCGACCTCATGCCCGCGAAGCTCTCGCTGCCAAACCC
>JBAUOG010000145.1:0-6868 GCA_049579625.1 Bryobacteraceae bacterium | reverse complement strand
GGAGCGCCAGCTCGCCGTGCGCGCTGTGCTCTCCGCTTCGGAGCAAGGTGTGTCCCCAGACGCGACAAAGCTCGTCAACCGGGGGGTTTCTAAGGCCTCCCAAGCAAGTATTTTCAGAGCAACCGCGAGCGTCAGCGAGCGGATACAGCGGAGTCAGTAGCGTAGACAGCGTCTTTCAGGGGAGCGCTGCCCTTGCGCAATGAATCAAACAATCCGCGTTCATCCGCGGCCATAATCCTAATTCACGGCTCCTCAGACTCAGCAAGCGGACCTCGGCACGTCCAAAGCCCGTTCACCTCTAGATGCGTCGCCCCTCAAAGAACGCGTCCGGGTAATGGCTCAGCGTCGGCTGTTTGCCGAACACGATGCTGACGATATCGAAGCGCACATGGTCCCAATCGGTGTCGGTGTGGCTCGCATAGTGGCGGGCCGCGGTCATGATGCGTCGTTCCTTCTCCGGATCGATCGCGCGATCCGGCGCTCCATAATCGGCGCTTGTCCGGGCCTTCACCTCGACGAACACAACGATGTCCCCATCGCGGGCGACGATGTCGATCTCACCACTGAGGTTGGGAGTGCGATAATTCCGGGCCAGGATCGTCAGGCCAGCCTGGCGCAGATACCGGTGGGCAAGGTCTTCGCCACGTCGTCCAAGCGCGGCGTCGGGGGTCAGCAGCTTTCTTTGCTTCGCATGGCGGACTGTGTCGCTCAGGCGCCAGAACCACTGACGCCAGAACCACTGCCGGGCAGGGAGGCCACACTGGGCTTGATCGCTTCGAGTGTCCATTCGATCACCTTTCCCCGCACGATGTAGCAGAGGTAGTACTCCCAGAAGCGCCGGAAACGCGGAAAACGGTTAACCAGAAACTCAAAGCCCAAATACCTCCATAACGCTAGTAACTTCAGCGATACGGAAATCTCACGAAACCGGATATTTGTGTAGTAGCCAAAGCCGGCGTTGTTGTCGCCAAAGTAGCGCAGGGAGAAGCTATTGAGGTGCCACCGGTGGGTAGGGTCGCAGAACGAGCTGAAGTCCGTGTAATGGGGTGTGGCGATGAAGACGCGGCCGCCCGGGGCCAGCAGGCGGTGGAATTCTTCCATGGTCCGGATGACATCGGCAACATGCTCGATGACGTGGACGGCGCGCACCTCCCGAAACGAATTGTCGCGGAAGGGGAACGGGAAATGGTCCAGGTCGCCGATGACGTCGGCTTTGGTGTTGGCGTTGCGGTCGAGCCCGATAGAACCCGGGTATTTGTTGATTCCGCAGCCGACGTCGAGAACGGGCAGTTGGTTAAGCGCGCGGGGGACGTAAGAGGCCTGCTCCAACGTTGTTACTGTTCGAGTGCCCTCAGACATTCCTCCAGTGTATCGACCGCGAAGTCCGCCTGGTCACGCGTAATGACCAACGGCGGGCAGAGACGAATGCTGTTCTGACCACAGCCCAGCACCAACAGTCCCCGTTCGAAAGCCATCATTTCGAGCGATTTGCGGAGTTCCGGTGCCCGCTCGCGGGTTTCCTGGTCGGTGACCATTTCGAAGCCGATCATGAGCCCCTTGCCGCGCACGTCGCCGACGTGACGAAAGCGCCGCGGCCAGGCGCTCATGCGATCAAGTATGTGAGCGCCCATGACAGCGGCATTTTCGACCAGGCTTTCCTCGAGCAGTTCGATGGTGGTCAGCGCCGCGGCGCAAGCCACCGGATTGCCACCGAATGTGGAGGCGTGGGCGCCGGGCGTCCAGTTCATCATCTCAGCCTTGGCGACGGTTGCGCCCAGCGGCATGCCACTGGCGATCCCCTTGGCAAGGGTAACGATGTCGGGAGTTACACCGAAGTGCTCCGATGCGAACATGCGCCCGGTACGGCCCATACCTGATTGCACTTCGTCATGGACCAGAAGGATGCCGTACTTGTCGGCGAGCCGCCGCAACTCTTCGTGGAACTTGGCCGGCGGAACCAGATAGCCGCCTTCGCCCTGTATGGGTTCGACCACGATGGCAGCCACTTCATCGGCCGGCAGTATAGTCTTGAACAGCTGATCTTCAATGACCTTGACGCATTCCACGTTGCACGTATCGGGATGCTTGCCATAGGCGCAGCGGTAGCAGTAGGCGTACGGCACATGCTGAACCGGGATCATGGGGCCGAAGTGGCGGCGCTGGGCAATCTTACTGCCCGTGAGCGACAAGGAACCCATGGTGCGGCCGTGAAATCCGCCTAGGAACGCGATGAACTTGTCGCGGCCTGAGTGATAGCGCGCGAGCTTAATGGCTGCTTCAACCGCTTCCGTCCCTGAGTTGCCGAAGTAGACCCGCCGCTCGACACCACCTGGCGTGAGCCGCGCCAGCTTCTCCGCCAGTGTCACCATGTTTTCGTAATAGAAATCCGTTCCCGACATGTGCAGGAGTTCGGCGGCCTGGCGTTGGACCGCTTCGACGACGCGGGGATGGCAATGGCCCGCGGCTACGACCGCTATGCCTGCATTGAAGTCGAGGAAGCGGTTTCCGTCGACGTCTTCAATGATTGCGCCCTCGCCTCGCTTGACGACGAGCGGGTAGTCCCTCGTGTAGGAGGGGGAAATAACCTTATGGTCGCGATCGATAATTGCCTGGGCGCGCGGCCCCGGCAGAGCGGTCACCAAATGCGGTAACAGCGCATGACAGGAAACATCCGTCAGCATACTTCACCTCAGTTTTTCTTATTAAGACGTGGAGAAAGCGCTTAGACAGCGGTCCTGGCGGGCCTAGTCTGAGCCAAAGAGGGAGGGGCGAGAGGATGACGGTATCGCCATATAACCAGTGTATGGGAAAAGCAGGCGGAAGGGAAGCGGGGGCAGTTGAGTTGGATTTCCTTGCGCCTCACATGGCCTTCGCTCTGGCTGCCAACCATCCTTCCAGTTCCTTGGATGTGCTGTACCATCGCGCGTTTGAGGCCAGGTAGACCAGGTCGAAACGGCCGTTCATCCGGGCCAGCCACGCCGAGCGCGCTGCCTGATCCTCTTCCGGCTTGCTGAGCTGCTGCTGCATCATCCGGGGCGGTGTGGCTCCGGCCTGCTTCTCGAAGGCGTTGCCGGCGAAGAGCACGCGATCTGCCACGTTGAGCAAGCTCAGGTTCGCGACGCCGTCCGATGCGAACAAAGCCGCTTCGAGCGTCAGCGGCTGACCGTCATGGTTCAAGCCCAAGTCGATTGTTGCCCCGTCAGCAAGCACCGTCGCCGGCACGCCATTGAGCACGTTGGACGCGGCAACGTATATATGACGCGGCGAGAGCTGAGCAATGCCTCCCGCCTGTCGCGGGTCGCGATCGAGAATCGCCACATCGAGAGGAAGGTCGCCAGTGAGATGACGGACAAACGAAGCAAGGCCCGGGCCGCCGCCACCCGTTCCGATCAACAGAGCGGATTTGGATCCGCGGAGGAGGAAGAGCGTCTCGCCGGCGCTGTCCCGCACCAGGAAGAAATCGCACTGGATTTTAGAAATAGCGTCGATTCGGGGGTCGAAGGAGGCCACGCCTGTGTTGCGCTTGAAGTTGCCGGGTATGCGCACGGCGTGATACGGCTCGCCCGCTTCTCCCGCGCGGTAGAGAGTGGAGAGCGAGTAGACCATTTGCGCGGAGTCATTCTTTGCCCAATACGCTTCCGGGCCTGCGAAGAAGGGCTCACCGCTGATGCTCCCGGCGAGCACGCCGTCGGCCAGGGCGGCCATGTCCGTGATGTACTGCCGGTCGAGCGGCCGGCCGTTGAGAGGCTCGCGCCCGCGCGCCCACGCCTTGATCTGATAGAAGTGAGCGGGAAGTACCGCCAAGTCGGGATACGGCCGCGTAACCTCCTCAACATGGTGAACGCTGTGGTCGTATCGCGACAGCGGTCCGCCTTGAATGTAAGGCCACGCGGAGCCGATCGCGTCGCCTGTAAAGAACAGACGATTTTCCGCATCGAGATACGCCGTGGAGCCCGCCGAATGCGGCGGGATCGCAACCGCGCTAATCAGCCGGTTGCCCAGGTCGATCTGGCTCTCGGCGATGCCATTCCCGTGATTTGTCGGGCCACCCCCTTCGCGAATGGGGACGTAGTTCGGTGGCGGTTGCGCCGGCCAGTCCAGATCAGGGTAGTAAATAGTGCGGTCTGACATGCGCTTGTTTTCGCCGATATGGTCCGGATGATTGTGCGTAATGGCCACCACGAAGTCGAGCGGATGAGCCCGCGGCTTGCCGTCGTTCTCGTGAGCCAGCAAATAGCGCACCACGGTCTTAAGGTCGTTCACGCCCTCTGTAGCCTTGGCTGGATTCGCGGTATCGATCAGCAGGGCGCGGCTCGAGCCTTCAAGCAGATACATGGTTGAGCCCTGGGAGGTGTCGGGGTCGGGTATGGAAACGTAAGGCCCAGGGGTGAACGGAAGGTAATGCTCAATGCGCCAGGTGCGTTGTCCCTGAGAGTTAGTCAACATTAGAAATGCGGTGTACTGGCCCCAAGGATTCTCAGTCGCGAAGCCGGATCCCTTGGCCCAGCCGTAGGAGTTCCTCACTTCCGAAACGAAGCCATTTGCCACCCGGTAGTATTCAATGCGGGGCTGCTGGTCCGCGGCAAAGAACGAAATGGAAGTGAGTGCAAGTGCGGCGGCCGTTCGGCTGGCCAGCCGCGAAATCGAATGGAGCGAATACCGCATCACAGTGTTGCCTCTTTCGACCGGCGCGGCTCTTTTGTCGCCTTGCTTCACATGCGCGACGATCCTCGATGAATTCGCAGTGGCCTCTTGAGCGCGCACCGGCCACGAATTGCCCCTTCATTGTACGGTGGTCAACCAGCTAAACGCCGTTTTCGCCCCACACCCGCTCCGGCTCAAACAGAGGCAAGCCAGAAAAGTGTTGACGGATGCGGATCACTCTTGGATCATGAAACAAGTCGGGGTCAGTGCGCTCCGATGCTGACCGCCATCACCACGGAATCGTGATCGGCTTTGCCGGAATACGCACCACCAGTGAGTCGAGTATGACTTATGACGCGGAAAATCGGCTCGTGGAGGAAAACCTCCGCCTGAGTCAGGCCGAATACCGGCTTCAGCACG
Organism: Bryobacteraceae bacterium; assembly: GCA_049579625.1. Lineage (GTDB taxonomy): Bacteria > Acidobacteriota > Terriglobia > Bryobacterales > Bryobacteraceae > CAJCIT01. The sequence goes on along the minus strand of JBAUOG010000145.1, from coordinate 1,804 downwards.
TCTATCTACGCTCGCAGCCCCGGTATCTCAGTCTCGTTCTCGGAAACGCCTGCAACATTGACTGTCCGCATTGTTCTCAGGCGAAAAACGGCGACAACCTGTTGAAGCCTCCCGAGATTGCCCATCAACTGCGGAGAGAATTCATCGGAATCTATCCTTACTTGTCGACGTTACGCGTCCAGGGCGGCGAGGCTCTCGCCTACCAAGGCTTCCGGGAACTTGTCGAGGATGTCGCGGCCACCGTTCGCCGCCCATTGTTGAGCATCAGCACGAACGGCACTCTCATCGATGAAGCTTGGGCGGAGCGAATCGTCCGCACTCCTTTCAAGAGCGTCACGATCTCCATCGATGGGGGAACGCCGGAAACGTATGCCAGAATGCGGCGGGGAGCGGACCTTAATTGCGTTCTGGCCAATGCGCGCCGCATTCAGAATTGGAAGCGGCGGCTCGGTACCGAGTTACCGGATCTCGATTCCTTTTTCGTCATCTTGCGTTCGAATTTCCGCGAAATCCCGCGCTACCTCGAACTCATCTCCGAGTACGGCTTCGTAGACGTTGCGATGCAGACCCCCGATATCACTCGGGAGAATTCCAGGCGGGAGCCCAACCTGGTTCATGACGAAGTGTTCGCCGACCCGGTCGAAATCGCCGAACTCCATTCCATCCTTCGTGGAATCCTCGTACCGGCGCGTCGACGTTTCCGTCATGTGCGAATCTGTGGACTGCAATCGCTGTTCGAAGCACACGGACTCGATGCCGCCTTCCTGGAAGAGCAGGAGAATGGTCTTTATCCCGACAGCGAGGATCTGGCCGGAACAACCACGAAGCAGTTCGAGTCCACGACGCCGAGCCCCAGTAGCTCGCGGGAAGCACCGCGTCCCGAACCCACCGCGCAAAACGAACCCAACGCGGTTGTGCCACGTTCGCCGCCATCTGGCTCGTTTGAATTGTGTCCGAATCCATGGACCACTCTGTTTGTCTCGGAGAACGGAAACGTTCATCTCTGCTTTCTAGCCGAGCCAGTCGGCAATCTCTATGAGGCCGCGCTCCCAAACATCTGGAACTCGCCACAGGCTGTAGCCAAGCGGGCCGATATGATCGCAGGCCGCTACATGGCCTCCGGCTGTTCGCGAAACGTGTGCTCGTGGCGTGAAGGGAAGGCCGCCTCACCACCCCAGCCAGGAGAGGCCTGGCCATTGGTTGTGGCGGAAGCGACTCACGAGGCTGCCGACCCGCTTCGCATCCTTCAGGACGAGGGTCCGTCCAAGCTGGACGCCGTTCGCCGGATGCTTGCTGAGCGCGGCCGTCGTATCTCCGAACTCGAACTGCTGCAGGCACACTACGACAATCTGCGAGAGCAAGCTCAACGCCATATTGATCATTTGGAAGCAAAAACAAAGAAGGCGGTTGACGACTACTACCGCCTGGAGAGCGAACATCGTCAGTTAACTGAAGAAAACGGGCAACTGGCACTGCTGCGTAAGTCTCGGGTGGTTCGGGCAGCTATTGACGTCGCGGTATTTAGTCAGAAACTCAAACGCTTTTGGAAATCGTCACTAAACCGGGCCGCCCAACTCAGTCACGAAAGAAAAACGTGACCGCTACCCCCACGGCGTTCACGTGCGCCGGCTTGCTATGGGTAGTGTTTTCGCGCTCATAGTAAGGCAGAATCTCGGCGAGTTTGGCTACCGTGAAACGGACTCCCGCACCGTAGTCATTTCGATACCACGAGTCATATTTGCTGTAGTATTGCAGTTCACCAAAAACCAGCGGCGTGATCTCGTGGGAGTGAATGGCGAAGGTT
>JBAUOG010000144.1:0-1826 GCA_049579625.1 Bryobacteraceae bacterium | reverse complement strand
CTTCGCGACAGTTCGAAGGCTTCGTTATTTTGGACATCTCGGGTGATATCGACCTGGCGCATTCCCCGGAAATGCGCAAAGCTCTCCTCGGCGAGATCAAGGAGAAGAAAATCCCCAAGGTTTTTATCAACTTGAAATTGGTCCGTTACATGGACAGTTCCGGGATCGCTACCCTCGTGGAGGGTCTCAGAGCCTCGCGCGATATCGGTTCGCGTCTGATCCTCTTCAGTCTGAGTAAACACGTCCGGGAAGTTATGCACCTCGCCCGGCTGAATACGATCTTCGAAATATTCGAAGACGAGCAGCAGGCACTGGGTTCTTAATGGAGTACTACCTGTACTTTCGGAAGGTGCAAAGCGTTCGTGGACTTTCTTAGACTGGTCGGCGTCACTTTTCTCGATACGATTGCCTATCTCGGTGCGCTCGGCATGCTGGCCGGCCGCGCCGCCTATGCCACGGTTGTCGGTCCATTCACGGGCAAGCCCGTTCGTTTCAACAAGGCCATCGGACAGGCCATGGAAGCCGGCATTCGCGCGCTGCCCATCCTTTCTCTCATCACTTTTTTCATTGGCTTGATTCTCGCTCTCCAGAGCGCCTACGAACTCGAAAGATTCGGCGCCATGAATTTTGTAGCTAGCGCGGTGGCGATATCGATGACTCGTGAACTGGGCCCGCTGATTACCGCCATCATCGTCATCGGCCGCTCCGGTTCTGCATTTGCCGCTGAACTCGGCACCATGAAAGTCAGCGAAGAAATCGACGCGCTGGAAACCATGGCCATCGATCCTGTCCATTTTCTGGTTGCTCCCAAGTTTGTTGCCATGGTCGTGATGCTCCCGTGCCTAACCATCTGGGCGAATACGATGGGCGTACTTGGCGGCAGCCTGTTTGGCGTACTCAGGGCCGATTTCACCTGGACCGGTTACATCCAGGCTTCCCTCGACGCTCTGGCCCTTCGCGATATACACACCGGTCTAATCAAAAGCGTAATGTTTGGCGTGACCATCACCGCGGTCGGCTGTCTGGAGGGCCTGATGACGGGTGGAGGCGCGGAGCAAGTCGGCCGCTCCACCACTCGCGCCGTCGTGGTTTCTATATTCCTTGTGATTCTGGTCGACTTGGTTTTTACAACACTGTTCTTTTTCATAGGAGGGCAACAGTCCTGATGGCACTGCTTCCCGAATCTCCGGCCCAAATAACTCCCGCCGCCGAAGGGCCGATGATTTCTCTACGCAATGTCCGCGTCAGCTACACCGGCCGTGAAATCCTGCATGGCATTAGTTTCGACGTGCAGCGCGGTGAGACCCTCGTCATACTCGGTGGTTCCGGTTCCGGCAAGAGCACTCTGCTGCGCACCCTGGTCGGCCTCGAGAAGCCAACCTCCGGAGAAATATGGATCAGCGGCGAGAATTTTGCCGCCATCTCCGAAGTGGAGCGCAATAAGATTCGCAAACGTATCGGCATGTCATTTCAGGGCGGTGCACTCTTTGGCTCCATGACCGTCGGCGAAAACGTCGCCCTGCCCCTACGCGAACACACCAAGCTCGAAGACTCGACCATAGAGATCATGGTTCGCCTCAAACTCGATCAAGTCGGCCTTTCTGGCTTCGAGGATTACATGCCTTCGGAGCTGAGCGGCGGTATGAAGAAACGCGCCGCCGTCGCGCGCGCCCTCGCAATGGATCCCGAAATCCTCTTCTTTGACGAGCCTTCGGCCGGATTGGATCCAATCATTGCCGCCGGGATCGACCAACTGATTCTTGAGTTGAAAGAGGCTTTCGGCATGACGATTATCGTGGTCACCCACGAGCTGGCGAGCGCATTCC
>JBAUOG010000143.1:0-4640 GCA_049579625.1 Bryobacteraceae bacterium | reverse complement strand
GGTCGGGGCTGGTGCAGTTGCTTTCCTGGCTTCTGCGCTATCGACCTGATGACGTCCACCCTGGGCTCGAGATTCCCTTCAACCCGTTCCCGCGGAAAAACGCATCCCACAAACGTCGTGAGACGTTGTCCCGAGTTGAGTTGAACGCTGTCCTGTCCGCGTGCCGAGCTGATATCGACACGGCCTGGACCCTCTTTTGCCAGGGGCAGGAAGCATTAGCGTTAGCCGATCGCGCTTCCATTCAGGCTGAACCGAATCCGCGGCGACTCGATTTGAACGACTTGGGCGTGTTGATCGCGGTGATTGTAGACCGGTTTGGCGGGGTCATGCCGTGCCAGAAACAGAGTTTGGCAAAGGGCAAAGGACTGTGGCCCATCCATTTCGCATGTCAGGCTCGCGGCGGCACCAATGGTTTCAGCCGCTATTTGCATGCGACGCCAGAGACCCTGGTCCCTTTTATGATTGCGATTGCAGCCGAGAGTTTCGCCAATCCTGAGTCGCTACGGAATCTGAGACGGGATTGCATGACAGAACATCTCATGCTACCCGACAGAGTGGTCGTTACTTGGCGCAAGGAGCGCTCCACCCGAATTCAGCGTCGCAGTTTTCTTCGCGACCGGAAACACTCGGTGCCCACCCTCATTGACCGAGTTCTAACGTTGACCGCACCCCTGCTGCCACATGTTCCTGTGGCGCAGCGCGATCGCGTGTTTCTGGCAGGCAATGTTGCCGGTGACAGAAGTGTGGGGCTGATTGCTCCGTACTTGCTCAGTAAACATGTGCGGCTTTTCGTTAAGCGACATGGCCTGATAGGCGGGGATGGCCTTCTGTTGCCACTTACTCTTGCCGGTTTGCGTGTCACGGGCCTAACCCTCGCACATCAGATGCTCAATGGAGATCTCATAAAGACCCAATCACTCGCAAATCACGCCTCATTGGATACGACGCGCCGCTATGTTGACCAGCCCGCGGTGAGAGCAACACAGAGACAAGAGTTGGCGCGGCTCCAGGCACGCTTCGTCTCATGGGTCCGCGATGCCACACCAAGCTCTGTTATGCAGGAGCTTGCCGTGAGCACAGAGGAAGCGGTGCGCATTCTCTCTGGAGAAAACGCCACGGCAACAGGCTTCACCTGCAGGGATCCCATGGCTGGTATGGGGCCAAGCCAGAAAAAGGGACGACTGTGTTCGGCATGGCTTGGGTGTTTCACCTGCCCGAATGCGGTCATCCCTTTGGAAGAAGAAGCGTTAGCGCGACTGATTGCGACACGTGACGCATTGAATGAGGCGAGGGACCACATGGTTCCCGATCGCTGGCAACTGCTTTATGGCCCCAAGCTGGAGATTCTGGAACGCGACATCCTCCCACGATTCACGGCGGCGATGCACGAAGCAGCGCTAGCCCGTTCACCGCAGACCTATGCTCTGCCGCCAATTGAGTAAAACCTTGAGCACTGCGCTCGCACACGACGGCGACAACCGGGCAGCATCCGAACTGATTGAGCGCGCGGCGCCGGTCTCGACTCAGAGCAGGTTCGGTGACGATATTTGGGAGGTCGATATCGATTTGGCCGGCTATCGGCCTGATCAGAAGAAAATTGATTGGCGTGTGCGGTTGGAAGACGGCACGCGGCTAACCGATCCGCAACATGAGCAGTTACTGAAAGGAGCCAAGCAGTTTCTTTGGTCCCTTGTGGTAGCCCCGCCCTTTGGCCGTAAGCGGGCGTCGCTCTCGACCCTCGTCAGTAAGGGGAAGATGCTTCGGCTTTTGTTGAGATGGATGGCTAGCCAAGGGAGAGCACGGCTCGCGGCCCTCACGCCGGGGGACGTGCAACAGTTTCAAGCGGCGCTCCGAGTGAGACGTACGGGACGAGGTGGCGCGGCTATGTCGCCACTTACGATCCAGGGATATCTGCTTCTGATCAAGGATTTATATCGGCAGAGAGATAGCCTCGCTGACGCTCTACACTTTGACCCATTTCCCGGCGAAACGGTGCCGATCGCCGCCGGTGTCACGCGGTCCGCGAAACGTAGCATTCCGTTTATTCCGGAGCCGATTGCTATTGATTTATTGAGCAAAGCGCTGACGTGGGTGGAACAGGAAACCGATGGGATTCTGGAGCAGCGGGATCTGTATTCAGATGTGTTCGTCGCGGAGGGAGGAGAAGACGTAAGCCGGAGGCGGTCTTCATGGAAAGCCCTCCGCGCAATCCGTGGACGCTTGAGTCAGCCAGATCCGCCGGCGCCTGCCGGTAGAGCCATCGACACAAAATATGTTATCGATCGCTGCTGGAGGCATCTGGTCACAGCCTGCTTTATCGTGATTGCCGGTTTTGTAGGCATGCGTGTCAGCGAGATTCTGTCGATGCGTAAGGGAGCGATCAAGCGCCAAACAGTTGGCGAGACTGGCGCAACACAGCTGAACATAGTGGCGCGCCTCTACAAGACCTCCGATCAAACCGGCGGACGGTTGGAAACCTGGATTGCCCCACCTGCGGTAGCTCGTGCTGTGGACGTTCTAGAGCGCGCCAGTGCATCTTTGCGCACGGCTTCCGGCAGAGACGAGTTGTTCCTTGTGCCAAGCAGCAAGCGGCACGTGGGCGTGTCCCCAGTGACGACGATGCAGATGGATTCCCGCCTCAACGAGTTTGCCGCCTACGTAAATGTGCCTCTTGACGGGGAGCGGCCTTGGCACTTCTCAACGCACCAGTTCCGGAAGACCTTCGCGCGGTTCATCGCGTGTCGTGATCGCTCCCAACTATTGGCTCTCGCCGACCACTTCAAACACGCTTCTGTGGCCATGACGGCGAAAGGCTACGTTGGCAACGATTTTGATCTCCACGAGCTGGTTGATCACGAGTCCCAAGTGGACACTGCCAAGGCACTGGACCGCTTTCTTTGTAGCGATCAGTTGGCGGGGCGGATGGGCGAACGAATCGCATCGCGTAACGCCATGTTTCGCGGGCGCGCGGGTGAGCAGGTTCGTCGCGACTATGTCTCCTTTGTATTGAAAGAGACCGACCTCCGCATTCATGCCTGTGACTACGGTTGGTGCGTCTTTCAACAGGAAATGTCGCGCTGTGGCGGAAACGTGGGGCCGAACGAGATCGAGCGTAGTCCAGCTATCTGCGTGGACTGCGCCAACTTTGTGGTTGAGCCGAAACATGCTCCCTACTGGCAGGACCGAAAACAGCGCAATGCGGGGCTCTATGAAGCCGCCAGCCCGCTGACGCGTGCGGCGCTCGACGAGGCGATCACGCAATGCGACCGAGTGCTATCCCGGATTGGAGAGGGGCAAAATGTCAAAGAATCATAATAGGAAGCCACACGAGAGAACCGCTTCGAGCAAAGCCATGCTGGCCTATCGGGCTGCCCTTGACCGCCTTCTTTGTGGGAAGCCGACGCATCCGGCCTTCGCGAACCGGCCGATCCGAATCACGCCAGCTTCCGTTGCACGCGAAGCGGGGCGCAGTCGAAATCCACTCTATGCGACGCATCGAAGTTTTCTGATCGAAATTCAAGCCGCGGCAAACCAGCGCTCCGTGGCCGGGGACCTGTCGAGCCAAATCAGCGAACTGGAGGATGCAAACAAAGAGCTACGCAGGGCTATACGCCGGCTTCGGACGGACAAACGGAACCTGGCAACTGAAAACCTGGCCTTGCTTCACCGCGCCCGCGTTGCAGAGGCAAAGCTTCGGCCGGCGCCACCGCGAGCACTGCCTGTGTTGTTAGACCGAGCTTGATGGAGAAGGATGCAGGTGAATAGAGCCGGTGGTCACACCGGCACGAGATCCACTTCTGACTCCAGCGAGGCCACCGTTGCGGTGGCCTCTGCGTTTGTTTCGGTGTTTTCAACAACGGTGATCAATCGCTTTGCAGCACCGCTGATGGTTTCGAGCGAGTTGAGTAATTGTTCTCCGTCAACGTTGTACGTGGCCAGGTAGTTGGATGCCACGTGCTCGATTCCGAAATGACGCATGACAACGTAGGCTGTCGCCTCGGCTTCCAGTTCGCGCTGGCTCCGGGTTTTGGTATTCGCCTCGGCTCGATTGTTCCCTTGGTGGAGATCCTCATGGCACAGCTCGTGGACGATGACTCCGCATTTGGCCGGCACAGAGAGACTTTGGCGGACTACGATTCGCCCCCCAGTCGAGTAACCTTCGACGCCGGGCTTCAGGATCTCTTCGTAATCGAGGGTTACGGAGAGTTTTCGGGCGGCTTCTTCGAGACGTGGAAGTAGTTCCTCGCCACCTGCGGCGGCGCCGTAGCTGAGCGTCGGAAGTTCCAGACCTTCGGTTGCCTCGAGATCAAACACCCATGCAACTTTGAAGCCGGTAACGCGCTGCACCGTTGGGCTGTCTGCATCGGTGGGTTCGACCTTCTGACGGTAGATGCAAGGTGCGAGAATCGCAATTCCCTTCGCGCCCTTCTTCACGTGGCGTCCCAGCTTCTTCCATGTGTTAAATCCGGCGACTCTGGAGGCCGACGGGCATTGCAAAGCAATCAGGATTTGGTTGTTCCAGCTATAGGAGTGGAATTTCGCCATGGCGTTGAGCCAGTTAAGAAACAGTTCGCTTCGGCGGGCCTCATCGGTTTCCGCGGCTAGGGTGTTTACGCTGATCTCGATCTGTTCCGCGAGAG
>JBAUOG010000142.1:0-25138 GCA_049579625.1 Bryobacteraceae bacterium | reverse complement strand
GCGGTGGAACTCCCGGCGGCGGTGGAACTCCCGGCGGCGGCGGAACTCCCGGCGGCGGTGGAACTCCCGGTGGTGGTGGAACTCCCGGTGGCGGCGGAACTCCCGGTGGCGGCGGGACCGCCACGATGCTAGGCGCTATGGGCTCAGGTTGCTGCTGTCCCTCGATCACGGCTATGGTCGCCATCGTGGCGCAGGTATCGACGACCGCGCAGACTGCTATGACCAGCATCACGGCGATCGCCTCGATGGCTGCCAAAAAGAGCTAAAGTGGAAAAAAATCGGCCGATGCCGCTACCGGACATCAGCGTCGTCATTCCGTCGCGCAACGAGGCCAAGCTCGCCCCCACGATTCGGTCCATCGCGCGCGCCCGCACTACCGACGCGCGCGTGGAGTTCGTTATCGCGGACGACGCCTCGACTGACGACACCGTGGCCAGCCTGGTAGCCGCCGTGCCCGAACTGCTCAGAGAGCCGAAGATCGACATTCACGTCTATCGCCTCGAAGAGCACCAGGGAATTTACAAAACGCGCAACCACGCCGCCGGTTTTGCGAACGGCGAAATCCTATTCGGCACCGACGCCCACGTGCGCTTCTCTACGGGGTGGGATGAGCTAGTTCTCCATCACTCCGCGCCCAATCGCGTGCTTTCGGGCACCACCGTTCACCCCGGTACCCAGTTCCGCGGCTATGGATGCGACCTGCTGATCCCGTTCATGGGCACCTCCTGGAATAACGGACCCGTGGATGGCGTAGCGCATGTACCGGTGGCGCCGTGCCACGCCACGGTGATGCCTCGCGAGTTGTTTCATCGCCTGGGCGGCTACGATTCCGGCATGATTCTGTATGGCGCGGGCGAGCCCGAGTTCAGCGTCCGCGCCTGGCTGCAGGGCGCCGACGTGATGGTGGTCGGCGACCTGCTGGTTGAGCACGAATTCAAGCCGACGGACGTGCTCGAAAACTTCATCGGCGAAGTCAGGCCGTTCTGGATTCACAACTGCATCCGCTTCGGCTTCCTGTACCTGAGCGAGCTCGGTTGCATGCAGATGCTCCGCTACTATTCGCTGCAGTACCCGAAGCTATTTCCCGACGCCCTCCGGCGTGTGAACGAAAGCGACGTTTGGGAGCGCCGGGCGTTTTTGGAGGACCGCCAGGAGCGGCCGTTCCAATGGCTCATCGACTACTTCGGCATGAAGAACCAGGCCGGCGGGGAGATCATCTAACCCGCGCCGCCCGGAGGATAGGCGGCAAATAGAGGCTTGGGGACCTCTGAAATGGCTTTGACGATCGACATCCTGCGCCCGGACGATCTCGTCAACCTGACGATCGAAGCGCAGAATCTGAAGCTCGACACTTCGGACCCGAAGAAGCCGGCTTTGGTGATCGTCGACAAGTCGTCTCCCGCGTTCCTGATCGTTACCTTCCCACCCCAGAGCATCGCCGAACGGGCCTATTTTGAAGTGGGCAATGTAAAGAAGCAGCCCACTTTCAACCAGCCGCCTCCTGGGGCGCCCCCTCCGCCGCCGCTGGAGAATACCAACGATAAACTCGATCCCGACGGACAGACGCCCGCGCGCATGGCCGGTCCGAGCCGCCTTGTCTTCCAGATCCCGACGAACGCGAAGATCCCGTATCAGCTCAAGTCGCTGCTGGACTGGTCGAAGCTGAGCCTCGTAATTTCTGCTGTAGCCAAGGGCACACCGGCGCCTGCGATTACCGCTCCCACCCCGGACGTGACCGCGCTGGAAATCCCGTACCGGCTGATCCTGTCGCCGGGCTCGGCCGCCAAATGGGTGAACGCACTGGCCCCCGTGTCGCACTCCGGAAAGGTTGAGCTCTGGCACACGCGCCTCGCCAAACTAGTCAAGGTTACAAAGAACAATAAAACGACCGAGACCCTCCAGGAAGCCGGTCCGAAATCGACGATGCCGGTGCGCGCAATCTGGTCGCCCGATTTTCACGACCACAAAGCGCTCCCCGACCATTCGCTCGACCTGACGCCGTTTCGCGGATCGCTGTCTCCGCGCGACCGCGCGCAGATCGTGATTCTGAACTCGGGCACGGAAGGCTATTTCACGCTGCAGCCCAGCGGGCAACAAGGTCCGTGGACGCCGTCGCCTGTCCGCGCCAGCCGCCTCTTTCTTTCTGCATTGGGCGGTTGGCTCAGCTCGCGCGGATCCTGGTCCCCTGTCCCGCTTTACGATGTTCCACTGTTCATCCCGATACCGGCGCCCCCGCCGGTGACACCCGTTGCTCCGAACCGCCCCGTCAAGCGTGCGCGCAAGTTGTTTGAAACGGTGGCCCTCGATCTCACCGAATGGGACCACATCGCGACCGAAGGCCGCGACCAATACGTCAAGGTGGTCTACGAGGGCTACCTTTACCCGTTCGGCCACGCCGCGACGCTGGTGAAGGTCACCGAGCGCAAATTTGTTCCCGCGTCGGACGTTCCGAACGGCGGCCCGGGATCGCCTTCGTCCGTCACGGCGATGCTGCGTCAGCACATGTACATCGTCGTGCGCGAGCAAGAAAAGGCATACGACAAAAACGCCTACTCGTTCCAGGGAAGGGAAAATCCGTTCTATGGTCTGATCCGCATCGACACCAAAGTCACGCCCGATATCGATGCGCCTAGCGCCGCCAATTCCGCATCGCCGTCGCAGGATTCTTTCCGGGTTACGGTAGGCGGGGCGAATTTCCAGTTCCACTGCACGGGCCAGGACCTGTCAGGAGCGCACATCGACTTCCTCGCTCCCATGATCTTTGTCAGCGTGAGCGAAAACAACATAGCGGCCGTCAAGGCTACCTACGTTACCGGCGGCTTCGGACCGATTTCGGAGGTGAAGGGCAAGAAGGTGACATATGCCGACCCGAACGCGGGCGACACAATCCTGAAGACAACGGGCCTGTATTTCGATACCGAGATTATTGGCTCCTTCCCGTTCGCCACCGTCCCGTTCATTCCGACGCTGTCGCAGGCTCAGGTGACGGTGCCCAGCATTGAAGAACTGCTGGGCGTCACTACTCCGGTGGACATTCAGTTCTATCAGCCCTATCTGCAGACCGGCCTGGATCCCAACGCGGGAGTATTCGTCGACGTCTCCGGGCTTTCCGGCGGCACTCTGCCGCAGATCAGCTTCAGCGCCAACAAAGCGGGCGGCTTCGCTACGCCCGGATTTACGATCACGGCCCTATCTGCCAGAAAGGGCATGGTCGCCGGCTCGGCGGATGACGCTGCTCACGGCCTGATTGAACCGAGCATCTTCTTCGGCGGCCTGTCCGTTGAGCCGAAGCTGTTCGGCACGATTCCCCTGGGAGATCTGATCCCGGTGGACCAGATCACCCACAAGGCCGTCAGTCTCAAAAATGCTCCGGAGATCCGGAGCAAGTACGTCCCGAACAAGAAGCAGCCCACGCAGGTGGTAACCACCGTCAAGTGGTCGCCGGAGCTAACCGACTATTCGATTGACCCGATCGAGATCCAGTTCAACAGCGACGGCAACAACTCGGCTCTGTCGTTGGAGGGTACGCTGGTCAGGCCGCTGGACGGGTCGGCGCCGCAGTCCAAGATCCAGGGCAGCCTCGATCACTTCCTGATCACGCTGCTGGGCGTGGTCGGCATCGAGATCGATTCGATCAAGTTTTTGTCCGTCAATGGCTCGAAGACCACCGTAACGCTGAAACTGGCCAAGAAAAACGCCATTCAATTCCTCGGCCCGCTGCACTTCATCCAGACCCTGGCCGACATCCTGCCGCCGGGTCTGTTCGGGAACAGTGGTCCGTCGATCGACCTGACTCCCACCGAGCTGAAGATCTCCTATACGCTCGGCCTTCCGCCTATTTCCATCGGCGTTTTTTCGCTGGAACATATCTCCATTACCGCGGGCGTCGATCTCCCCTACCTAGACGGAAAGCCGGGATTCGAGTTCGCCTTCGCCAAGCGCAGCAGCCCGTTTCTCCTGACCGTGGAGTGCCTGGGCGGCGGCGGCTTCGTGCATCTGGTGCTTACAGCCGACGGCATCCAGATGGTGGAAGGCGCTCTCGAGTTCGGCGGAGAGTTTTCCTTTGACGTGGGCGTGGCGTCCGGCGGCGTTCACGTCATGGCGGGGATCTATTTCAAGCTTGCGGGATCCGATTCCACGCTCACCGGCTTCGTGGACATCGGCGGCGAGGTGTCGGTATTGGGGATCATTTCGATTTCCATCGACCTCAACCTCAGCCTCAGTTTCATTCACACCGCCCAAGGCGACAAAATTCAGGGCCGCGCCACGCTGTCGATTTCCGTCCACATCATCTTTTTCAGCATTTCGGTGAGCGTGTCGGTCGAAAGAAGCTTCGGAAGCGGTAGCGGCGATCCGAAAATCGCGGACGTGATCAGCGAAAAGAACTGGCAGGATTACTGCCTGGCGTACGGCGGTTGAGAGGAGCGTAGATGGCGAGCCAGACACTGATTTTCGCGACTCTACCGAATGGATTGGATGCCAAGAACAAGAAACTCAAGCTGTCGCTCTACCTCACGCCGCGCCTCGACGGCGCCGCGACGCTGTCCGCGTTTCCTGATTTTCTGCACTGGACGAAGCAGGTCCAGGACCACGGCATCAAGTTCACTATTTCCTGCGGCGCCAATTCGGCGACGGTCGCGCCCGACGCGGCGGCGCTGAAGAAACTGCGTCCCGACGTATGGGACGCCATTTTCAAGCCCGATACCTTCATTGAAAACTACCAAGTCACTGATTACACCAAGCAGTTGATCGTCTCCTACCCGAGCCGCCAGGCGCTGTCCTACCTGAAGTACCTCACGCAGTTCGTGGCCACCAATCCTACCTTCAACCCGGAAGGTTCGGTGCGGAGCGGACCGCTCGAAAGGCTCAGCCCGTTGAGCTTTCGCAAGAGGACCAGCTCGACCTTCGACGATGAGATATCCGCCATCCGGCTCGAGCTTTGGAGGGAGCAGCAGGCGTTTGGCGGACCCGCGGGAGGCGTAAACCAGCCCCAAGTGCCGCCCACTTCGAATCCCGACGGTGTGGCCACCACCCTGCAACAGCCGAACCCGACCGCTACGCACAACATGGCGACGCGATTCGGCCTGTATCACAGTATCCCGCCCGCGCCCGGCAGGCCGCCGTTCGCAACGACGCCCGCCCAATTCAAAAAGACCCTGGACTTTCACGCAGCGCTGACCGCGCTCGGCTCGTACCCCTCTTTGCTGCGCGCGCTCGGGTTGGTCTTCGATGTAGAAGTGGAAGCTTCGCTTTGCCCGAATTCTCCGGCTGCCGGAGCCTACGGCGCGGTCGGCGCATCCAAGGTCGCGCCGGGCTTCAAGTGGAAGATAGCGCCAACCTTCAATCTCAACGCCACCTCCTACTGGTTGGACCAGCACGCGTTCTCCGCCGCGCCGGCCGCGCCGCCCGCTACCCAGGCGGCCGGCAACTACTCTCCAGGAGATGTGTTCCAGGGATTTCTGGCCTTGTCCTTCGACGGCTTTTTCCTTTCCCAGGTCGATCTCGATGGCGCTATGCTCAAGGCGCTCGGCCTGGCGGACAATGTTGCCAACCTGACGCAGTTGGACAACCTCGAGGCGCTGGAACAGACGCTCTCGTCGCTGCGCTCCGGGGGCATCTCGCTGATGGCGGACGGGCGTGCGCTGCAGTTGCTCCAGGCGCTGCACGACAATCTCGGATTTAATCAGGCCCTAGCCAACGGCGGTTCGAGTCCCAGACCCTACAACGCGCAGGATGTGGTGCGCGGTTATCGCATCGACATCTGGTCGTCGGCCACCAAGGAGTGGCGGTCGCTTCACGAACGCACAGCGACATATAAATTCGGCGCCGATGGAAAGCTCGCCGTGTCGGCCGACGAAGAGGGCTTTAATCAGCTCGCCGTGGCCCAGCCCGCCGATGATCCCACACGCCCGCCCGACACGTTCGCCCTGGCCAACAATATCCCGCCGAACTCCACCAACGTTTACGTTCACGAACGGGTTGCGCGCTGGGACGGCTGGAGCCTGAGCGTCTCCCGCCCGGGCAAGGCGCTCAACCGCAGTGCCGATCCGGCTAAGGCTCTCGATCCGGATCCCACCGTCAACGAGCCGATCACTCCGTTCAAGATGACTACCGGGTTCAAGGTCAAGCCGCACTCGCTGCCGCAGTTGCGCTTTGGAACCAACTATCGCGTCCGCGTGCGTACCGTGGATCTCGCCGGCAACAGCCTCCCGCTTTCAGCTCCCGTTCCGGACCCGTTTGTGGCTCCCGCTAATAGCGTACAGATGAAGTACCTGCGGTTCGAGCCGGTGGGACCGCCGATCGTAGTGCTCCAGCAGGTACCCCAGGCGGGTGGGTCGCTGGAACGGCTCGTCATTCGCTCCAATAACAAGAGCCTCGCGGACGACGGCACCCCGACCAATCAGACCGACCAGCGTCACATCGCTCCTCCGCGCGTAGCGGAGCGACTGGTTGAGCAGCATGGACTGCTGGACGTCAAAGGCAAGCTCGACGGAAGTGCCGCGACGTACACCGAGATTACCCAAAGAGACGGCTTTAATTTTCCGACCGTGAAGGATCCCAAACTCAACGAGGCCCCGCTAGTGCCCGGCGCGGCTCTCGATATCGGATACTTCCCTGACCCGTTTGCGCGCGGCGCCGCGCTGCGCAACCTTCCCAACACTCCCGGCGATAGCGACGGGCGCATCGGTTCGAAGGGGCTGGCCTATGCGACCCTCCCGGAGGTGGACGCCCGCCCTGGATCCGTAACGTTCATCGACTTCGGCACGCAGCCCTGGCCCAATGCCAACGCTTTCCGACTGCTCGTCATGGAAGGCAGCCAGCAGCCTTCGTGGGATGCCGGTTCGCGCGTGTTGACCGTTTACCTGCCGAAGAGCTACGTAGTCGAGGTCCCGTTCAGCTGCTGGCTGCTGCCGGCGGATCTCGACGCGATGGGCGTATGGGGCTGGCTGCGCGAGCTCTTCGAAGCCCAGAAGACCGCCGACGCACAGAGTTTCTTTGCCGACGAATCGTTCACCGTGGGCAGCTTCGACGTCGCCCAGGTGACGCGCCTCGTGCTGGAGGGCGGCCACGAAATGGTCACGCCCGCGCGAACGCTAATTCTCGCTCACGCCGTGCAGCAGCCGCTCGGCGAGCCCAACTTCGTGCAACTGCCGGTGGTGCACAATCCGGCGGCGCCGATCTTCGCTTCCGCGCTGCGCAACAATTTCACCCCGATTACCGTCTGGAGGGCTCACGAGTCGCACGTGGCTGCGCTTCTCGGCGGCATGCAGATTCACGGCCGCAGCAGTTCCAAGGTCGATCTGAACGCCCGCTGGCTCGAGGTCGTAGACGATCCCACACAACCGGGCCCGACGGAATCGGTTCAGTCCCAGACCGTCGAAACCTTAGACCTTTCGGCTCTCGACTTCTCCTCACCGGATCCGGTTCTGATCTATTCCGACGCGAACCAGACGCGCATCGTCGCCGTGTACATTCCGTCGGTGGATGTTCTATGGTTCGCGGGGCCGCAGGATGCTCTCGAAGGTGTGGGCAATCCCTCGTCCACCGTCGCGTCCTCCCCCTTGCATCGCTTCGACGACACCAAGCACCGTTGGATCGTCTACAGCGCCACCGCCACTTCCCGCTTCCAGGAGTATTTTCCGCAGAAGGGTCTGGACTTCACCCGAACCGGCCCCACTCTAGTCGTGGACGTGCCCAGTTCCGCCCGTCCGGCAGCGCCCGAAATCGACTACGTGATCCCGGTGTTCGGTTGGGACAATCAGGAAACAACCAACGTTAAGACCACCATCCGCTACGGCAACGGCCTGCGCGTTTACCTGAACCGCGGCTGGTACTCCTCTGGGCAGGACGAGCAATTGGGCGTAGTGTTGTGGCCCGCCTTCACCACGTCTCCCGATTACGCCACGCGGGAAAGGAACAAAGGTTTTTTCACCGAATGGGGAGTCGATCCCATCTGGGGAAACGGAACCCTGACGATCGCCGACGTACCGAACCAATTCAATTTCCCCGCCGCGGCTGCAACCGCCAGCGGACTGGCGATCGCCGAATCGACTCTGAAGTTCGACGTCGCCGCCCACAACGTGGCTTATGATTCCGGGCGGCAGCTCTGGTATTGCGACATTCAGATTTCCAACCTGTTCACCTATTCGCCCTTCCTCCGGCTGGCGCTTGCCCGTTACCAGTCGCACTCCATTCAGGACGTCGAACTCTCGCCCATCGCCCTGGCAGACTTCGTGCAGCTCGCCCCAGATCGTTCGGCCGTTCTCAGCATCAATCCAGCGGATTCGCGCCGCGCGAAGCTCTTCGTAGGAGGCCTTGCGCCAGTGGGTCCAATCGCTTCCTCGCTCGAAATCAGCATCGAGAAACGCTCGGGCAAAATTTCGAGTGACCTTGATTGGGCGCCCGCCCCGGCGACCGAGGTGACGGTTGCCGAGGACGTCCCGCCGCCTTCCGAACCCAGCACCGTCTTGTGGTCCGGGTCGATCCAGTTCGCGAAATCGCCCGCGCCGGGCAGTTATCGCCTGGTGATTCGCGAATTCGAAAACATCGCAGTGGATGCCGCCTCGCAGGTGATTACCGACCCGCCTGCCGTTGGACGGCGGCTTGTTTACGCGGCGATCATCCCGTATGATTTCCGTTAATCCCATGTCAGAGGCCTGGCAGCACCCCACTCCGCTCGTTGTACTGGATGAGTTCCTCGTCGCACAGGAATGGGCGGCCCTGCTGCAATACACATTGCGGCGCGGAGGCGAGTTCGCGCATTCCGGCATCCTCGACGCCGGCGGCGGTAACCGCACCGACAACTCTTACAGGCGTTCTCAGGTGTTGTACGATCTGCAAGCCTG
Organism: Bryobacteraceae bacterium; assembly: GCA_049579625.1. GTDB lineage: Bacteria > Acidobacteriota > Terriglobia > Bryobacterales > Bryobacteraceae > CAJCIT01. Next base: position 16,292 of record JBAUOG010000142.1, on the reverse strand, counting down.
CCAGAGGTTATTTGTGGACCGCATCTCCAGCTACCTGCCGCACGTGCTCGCGCGACTGCGTCAACCGCCGTTTCCCATCTCACATTTCGAGGTGCAGTTGACGGCGACCAACGATGGCCAGTTTTTCAAGATGCACCGCGACGACGATGCCGACACCGTTCGTACCCGCATGCTCACGTTCATCTACTACTTTTTCCGCGAGCCTAAAGGATTCGACGGAGGCGCGCTCCGCCTCTACGACGCACAGGTGGACCAAAACGGCAACGTGAGCGCGGGAGATAGCCAGACGATTTATCCGTCGCAGAATCAGATCGTCTTTTTCCCCAGCGATTGCCTGCACGAGGTTCTGCCGGTTCAATCTTCGGGTGATTTTGCCGACAGCCGGTTTACGGTGAATGGCTGGGTGCACCGATGACGCCGCACGGACTCCCTTCGGAGCTGTATCACTGTCTGCTGGACGAGCAGCCGTACTACCTCGCGCCGCCCGCGCTGATGCAAAACGAGGAACTGCTCGGCACCGTCGTGGTCAATCCATCCTGCTGGTTCGCGTGGGATGGGCCGCTGCCGCCGCATATGGCCGCGCGCATCGATTTCAACGATGCCTTCTACTCCACTGTGCAGATGGCCTGGGTGCAGGATCCGGCGACGCTGGCGATATGGCCGTTCTGGGTGGGTGACGAGTTTTTTGAATATCTGTCGCGGCTGACCCCGGGATCGGTTTTGCAGGACGATCTTCCCGCGCACGTGCGCTGGGTGCTGACCGAAGCCAACATTCTCGTCGCGCCGAACCATACCGGACAAAGACGGCGGGTTTGGCGCAGCCGATCGCTCTCCTACGCGAAGCAGTTCGAAAACGGATATGTGGCGGTGCCCGGACTCATTCACCCGTTTCACGTCGGCGCGCTGCGCAGGTACTACCGTTGCCGTACGCGCCAGGGCTGGTACCTGTTTGGCGACGAACAGGTCCGGCGCCGCTTCGCCGCGCACAACGAGGCGATCGCGCGGTTCATTCACGAGCAGTTGACGCACGCCATCAGCGACATTGCGTGCACCGTGCTGAAACCATCCTACGCATACTTCGTTTCCTATATGAGCGGGGCGGAGCTCGAGGAGCACGTCGACCGCGCGCAGTGCGATTACAGCATCACCGCGTGCATCGATGCCACACCGGAGCCGCGTGCCGAGTCGCCCTGGCCGATTCGACTCGGAAGCGGCGATGGGAAGGTCGCGGTCTACCAGCACTTGGGCGATGCGCTCCTCTACCGCGGCTGCCAGGTGCCGCATTCGCGCGACCGGCTGCCCGAGGGATTCACCTCTACGTCGCTGCTGCTTCATTACGTGGAGGAGCCGTTCGGGGGCAGTCTGAACTGACCAGATGCCGGCGAATGCGTCGCAACGCTTTTGTCCGATATGTGAAGGATCCGGCTCCTTCCGGCCGTTCGGATTGCGGCCCCGCCCCCACGCGCAATGCCCCACGTGCGGCTCTCTCGAGCGGCACCGGTTCGCCTGGCTCTTTCTAGTTCGCGGAACGGACCTCCTAGCGCCCGTCCAACGCCGTCTATTGCATATCGCCCCGGAGCCCTGCCTGTCCCGGCAGTTTCGCTCCCTTCCTCACATCGCGTACTCGGCGGCCGACCTCCGGGCCGCACCGTCCGTCGAGCAGATGGACATCACCAACATCGGCTACCCACCTGAGACCTTCGACATTGTCTTTTGTTCTCATGTACTGGAGCATGTGGAAAACGACCGGAAGGCCATATCGGAGTTTCACCGTGTCCTCACCGCAGGGGGATGGGCCATCCTCATGGTTCCGATAGCCGGGAAAAAGACCTACGAAGATCCGCGAATTAAGGACCCCCATCAGCGGCAGCTGCATTTCGGACAGTGGGATCATGTCCGCCAATACGGAACTGACTTTGCAAGCCGCCTGGAGCAGCGAGGAATGAAGGTGAACTGTTTCCATCCAAAAAACATAGCTACCGGCGCCGAACTCGTTCAGATGGCGATCTCCAAACCTGGCATGATCTTCTTCTGCAGGAAGTGACTGGCCGGTCCGAGATGCATGGGGGATAAGATGCGTTTAAAACACTACTTTGATGTTCCCCGGGTGGCCGCCTCTCGTTTCGTGCCGTCGCCGGAGTCTGTTCCGTCGCGCTGGTTGCCGCTTGCCTCGATGCCGCACACGACGATGCCTTGAATCTCCCGTACCTGAAGCCGCAGTCGCGGCATCGCTCGTAGCGACCGTGTATTGATACTTTTGCCTGAAGCGCCCGGTCCGGCGACGGCCATTGGGGGGGGGCCTTCGGCGTGAGTCGCCAGGCGACTGATTTGCACCATAAGGATGAAGCCACAACGGAACAGTCGAACAGCGGTGCTCCGATGTTCGGCAATGAGTTTCCTCTCTAATCGAGGCGTACGCCTCCATAATGCGACCGCTCATTACGTTCATGCTGGATTTCCCCGCACTCGCACTTCGCCCCGCCTTGCGGGCGCCAACTCAAGGGATCCAAATGTGTTCCAAAAGTCTATGCGCTGAATAGGTTCATCCTCTACGCGAACACAAGGAGACATTCGAAGCCAAAGACAATGCGAGGTTTCCTCACACCCATCAAGTCTGGGATGAGTCCGTCTCGGATAAGGCCCGTGCAAGCCCGCTCGTCGACCTCGATGAACTCAGCTCTGGTCGGATTGCGCAATCCGGACAATGCCAGCGCCGCGTCCGAGTGGCCGACGATCCAGACATTGGGCCCAGATAAATGCTGCGCCGTCAGGGAGGATCTGTCCTCAGACCCGCCGGTATCAAGGATGGGCGCTACGCGGCCAGGTGACGTTGTTTGGCGCCAAAAGGGAACCCATTACCGCACTCTCGCCGGAAGCTGGTGATGCTGCGACCGAACGGTTTGCCAAAGCGATCTGAGGCAGAGCTATAGTATGGAAGCGATGCGCGGCAACCACCTACTCTGTCCCCTATTGATTGCGTTTTCACACCTGTTGCCTGCCGCCACGCCAGTCGCTTCGGCGACGTTCACCGGAGGTGAACAGGGCCGCATCCTCATAGCAGCCAAAATCAACGGAAAAGGTCCATTCCCGTTCATCTTCGACACGGGTTCCATCAACATTATCTCGCTCGACCTGGCAAACGAGCTTGGCATTTCGGTGAGCGGCAAGCAGTCGATGGCCGCTTTCGGCGGCTCGCTTGAAACCGGTTCTGCAGTTGTCGATTCCATCACGGTTGGCAATTACACGACCTCCGACACAGTAACCATGCCCCACACGCAGGTAGCAGTTATCGGCGGCGGACCGTTCACGCACGGCGGACCGGTCGGTTTCCTTGGCTCGCAATTCTTAGTGAACCTCGTCATCGAAGTTGATTACGAACACGGCTGGCTCGATTTTTACGATCCCGCAACTTACTCCTACTCGGGAACGGCGGTCCGGCTTCCAGTTAGCCTTGCCGGCAACTTAATCCTCGTCCCTGTCCGCATCTACGGCCAAACCGCAGCGTTCGAGCTCGACTCTGGAAATGAGAACAGTGACTTAGTTCTGTTCCGACGGTTTGTCACTCAGCAGCGTTACACTCGAAGATCGAAGCCGTGACAGGCTATGGATTCGGCGGCTTGACCCGTGCCATGATAACCCGCGCCCCCTCTCTAAAGATCGGAGGTTTCAAAGTAGCATCGCCTCTCACTAACCTTTCTCTCGATGAATCTGGCGTCGAGAGCGGGCACGTGGACGGCAATATCGGAGCGCCTATCCTGCGTGAATTCAAATGGATCTTCGATATTCCACACAAATCGGTGTATCTGGAACCGAACAAGTGGTTCAACAAGCTGGAACTGGATGATCATTCCGGCGTGGTGCTCGACACCCGAAACGGCCTCGCCAAAGTGCTCTTCGTATACGCCAAATCGCCCGCCGCCAATGCGGGAATCCAGACCGGAGATGAACTGAGAGCGCCAGATGGTCAGCCCCTGACAAGCGACCAGTGGCATGATTTACTCGACGCTGCTCCCGGCACGATTGTCTCGCTTCGAGTGATCCATGCAGGAAAGGACAGAAGGGTGTTTCTGACGCTGAATACCTATATCTAACGTTGCCCTCCCCTACGACAACCGCCGTTCCGGCTCGACGCCGGTGAGATTTGCGGGTTCCGGTCGGGTTGTCAGCCACTCGTACGGGCTTGCATTGATCTCACACAGCCACAGTCCGGTAACTTTCCACAAACGAACTGGCGCGGGGGCTTCCGGCGACGACAGCCCGACGACGACTGCGAAGCTCCTCACCCCGGTGTTGGCCATGTTGCTGGGCGCTTTCGAGGAGGCAGAGCGCAGGGGCGATACTGCCTTAGCAGATGCGGGGTTCGCGGGCGCGTGCTCGCGCGGGTGCGTGGCGAAGGATCACTATGGACACGTCGAACGCGAACATCGAAATTAGTCGCACAGGAGCCTGGGCGAACAGGCACGAGCGTTCCTTCTCGCCGAACGATTGGCTTCAATCTGGCAACCGACCGGCAGCGAATCTCGGCCGAACGGAGTCCACAGATGTTGCACGGCCTATTCTGTTTTTCTGGAGGTCGCGGGGCGACAAACGAAATGAAGCCAGCGGCAGATTTGCCCTAGATACATAAAAACCGATCGGTGAGCACTTTGGGGGCTAAGTCTAGCCGATACAAGGCCTTGCGTCGATTACTCCCCTTATGTCACGTTATCGTCAGCTATTCTGAGTCCTCGCCCGGCGCACTATGTCGACGGACTGGTAAGTCTCCGCGAGAATTCGAGATCCACCCGCCGAGCATGCCGCTCAGGGTCCGAAGACTCGGCACTCACTACATCTCCTTGAGATACTCGTGCACGAACTGCACCGACATCGCGCCTTCGCCGACTGCCGAAGCGACGCGCTTGACAGAATCGGACCGCACGTCTCCAGCGGCAAACACGCCATGATGGCTGGCTTCCAGCAAGAATGGCGATCGTGCTCGGGTCCCTCCGCTGCAGAAAAACGCCTTGTCATGACTGATAAGTCAAGACGTGCTAGGCTTTAGGTAGCCCGATATTTTCAGGAGGGCAAGGCTCCTTATGAGCACATCGGCGACATCGATCGAAGCACTCGCAAGTCAAGAGTACAAGTGGGGTTTCGTCACTGAGATCGAAGCGGATACGATCCCCAAGGGGCTTAGCGAAGACGTGATTCGCATGATCTCGGCCAAAAAGAACGAGCCCGGGTTTATGTTGGAATGGCGCCTGAAGTCGTACCGCCAGTGGCTCACGATGGAAGAACCCAAGTGGTCCACCGTCCGCTACCCGGCCATCGATTATCAAGACATTGTTTACTACTCGGCGCCCAAGACCAAAATCGATCAGCTGCAGAGCTTGGACGAGGTCGATCCCGAACTGCTCAGAACTTACGCGAAGCTCGGCATCCCGCTACGAGAACAGGAACTGCTCGCAGGCGTTGCCGTGGACGCAGTGTTCGACAGCGTCTCCGTGGCGACGACCTTCAAGGGAAAGCTGGCGGAGATGGGCATCACCTTCTGCTCCTTCTCTGAAGCCGTCCAGGAGCACCCGGAGCTCGTTCAGAAGTATCTCGGCTCGGTCGTTCCGCATTCCGACAATTTCTTTGCCGCCCTCAACTCCGCTGTGTTCAGCGACGGTTCCTTCGTCTATATTCCTCCAGGCGTCCGTTGCCCGATGGAGCTGTCCACCTACTTCCGTATCAATGCCAAGGACACCGGGCAGTTCGAGCGCACGCTCATCATCGCCGACGCAGGGGCCTACGTCAGCTACCTCGAAGGTTGCACGGCGCCGATGCGGGACAAGAACCAGTTGCATGCGGCCGTGGTTGAGTTGGTTGCGCTCGACAATGCCCAGATCAAGTATTCGACCGTGCAGAACTGGTACCCCGGCGATAAGGAAGGCAAGGGCGGGATTTACAACTTCGTGACCAAGCGCGGCAAATGCCTAGGCGTCAATTCGAAGGTCTCCTGGACCCAGGTCGAGACCGGCTCGGCCATCACCTGGAAGTACCCGAGCGTCCTGCTCATGGGAGATAACTCGGTTGGTGAGTTCTACTCGGTGGCTCTCGCGAACAACTACCAACAGGCGGACACCGGCACGAAGATGATCCACATCGGGAAGAATACCAGGAGCACGATCGTCTCCAAGGGCATTTCCGCGGGCCACGGGCAGAACGCTTACCGTGGAATGGTCAAGATCCTCAAGGGCGCTACCGGCGCACGGAACTACTCGCAATGCGATTCGCTGCTTCTGGGCGACCAATGCGGCGCGCACACGTTCCCCTACCTCGAAGTGAAGAACACCTCGTCACAGGTTGAGCATGAGGCGTCCACCTCTAAGATCGGCGAAGACCAGATTTTCTACTGCCGCCAGCGCGGCATCTCCGCTGAAGACGCAGTTTCGATGATTGTCCACGGGTTCTGTAAAGAAGTCTTTCGGGAGCTCCCGATGGAGTTCGCCGTCGAAGCGCAGAAGCTGCTGGGAATCAGCCTGGAAGGCAGCGTGGGTTGAGGGGACATCAGATGACTTTACTTGAAATCAAGAACTTGCATGCGAGCGTAGCTGGCAGGGAGATCCTGCGTGGCATCGATCTGACAGTGGGTCCGGGCGAGTTGCATGCCATTATGGGGCCGAATGGGTCGGGTAAGAGCACCCTGGCTCAGGTCCTCGCGGGTCGCGACCTCTACGAAGTTACCGCCGGCCAAGTGCTGTACGACGGAAAGGATCTCCTGAGCATGCCGCCCGAACAGCGGGCTCAGGAGGGGATCTTCATGGCGTTCCAATACCCCGTGGAGATTCCCGGCGTTAGCAACATGTATTTCCTCAAGGCAGCATTGAATACGATACGCAAGAGCCGCGGTCTGGAGGAATTCGATGCCATGGACTTCCTGACGATGGTCAAGGAGAAACTGGCGCTGGTACAAATGGACCCGGCGTTCTTGAACCGGCCTGTGAACGCGGGCTTCTCGGGCGGCGAGAAGAAGCGCAACGAGATTTTCCAGATGGCTGTGCTGGAGCCGAGGCTCGCGATCCTGGACGAAACCGACTCAGGTCTGGACATCGACGCACTGAAGATCGTTGCCAACGGCGTAAACGGGCTGCGCACACCGGACAGAGCTATGATCGTCGTCACGCATTACCAGCGTTTATTGAACTACGTCGTGCCAGACTACGTGCATGTGCTGGCTGACGGGCGAATCGTCAAATCCGGCGACAAGGACCTCGCGCTTGAACTGGAGCAAACGGGTTACATCGGCGTTGAGGAGGCCGTCACGGCATGACGGGAATTGCATCAATCCGTCAGGATGCCGCGCGGCGCTTCAACGAGCTGGGGTTTCCGACGACACGGGATGAGGAGTGGCGCTTCACCAACGTCTCCTCCATTGCCAAAACACAGTTCTCGGCCGCGCCTTCCGATTTGAACGCCTGGGAAAGGGCACAACTCGATCAGCGTCTCTTCCCGAGCGAGGGCGGTCCCCGACTGGTGTTTATCAATGGCCGCTACTCGCCTGAACTCTCTGCCCAGAAGCTTCCACCGGGCATCCGCGCGACTCCGCTGCGCGAAGCGAATGGCGCCGTCGAAGCGCACCTGGCGCGTTACGCGGCCTACCAGGATCGTGCGTTTGTTGCGTTGAACACCGCTAACCTCGATGACGGCGCCTGCATCGAGATTCCCATGGGGGCAGTCGTCGAGGAGCCGATTCACCTCGTGTTCCTCGCGACTGGCGGCGACCTGCCGGTCATTTCGCATCCCCGCAGCCTGGTCGTGATCGGACCCGGCAGCCAGGCAACCGTAGTTGAGAGCTACCTCGGCCACGGCGCAAGGTATTTCACGAACGCGGTCACCGAGATCGTGGCGGGCGATCACTCGGTAGTGGACCACTACAAGGTGCAAGAGGAGGATGAGCGGTCATTCCACGTAGCTACTCTCCAGGTCCAGGCCGGCCGCAACGCGAATTTCTCGACGCATTCCATTTCGCTTGGCGGGGGCGGGCTGGTACGGAACGACATCAATACCGTCCTCTCGGAAGGATCGGAAGCTACCGTCAATGGCCTTTATCTGGTGTCCGGCAGCCAGCATATCGATAATCACACGGCGATCGATCATGCGAAGCCCCATGGCACGAGCCATGAGTTGTATAAGGGCATCCTGGGTGGAACATCCACCGCGGTTTTTAACGGGAAGATCATCGTCCATCAAGACGCGCAGAAGACTGACGCCAAACAGACAAACAGGAATCTCGTTCTTTCCGAAAACGCCACCATCCATACCAAACCTGAGCTGCAGATTCGCGCCAATGATGTTCGTTGCACGCACGGGGCGACGATTGGCCAACTCGATCAGGAGGCGATCTTCTACCTGCAGTCGCGCGGTATCGCGAAGGAACAGGCGCGCGATCTGCTGATGCATGCCTTCGCGCGCGACATTATTGACCGGATCAAGGTAGGTTCGTTGCGCGCCCGGTTGGAACAAATTCTCCTGGAGAGGTTGCATGCCCTCCGCAACTAGCCTGGATGTAACCGCCATCCGCAAGGATTTCCCGATTCTCGCGCAGCAGGTGCATTGCAAGCCGCTCATCTATCTTGACAACGCGGCGACGAGCCAGAAGCCGAAATGCGTCATTGACGCACTCACGCGTTTCTACCTGATGGACAACGCCAACATCCACCGGGGTGTGCACCAGTTGAGTGAACGGTCCACCCAATCTTTTGAAGCGGCACGGGGCAAAGTGCGGCGGTTTCTGAACGCGGCTGAGGCGCGGGAGATCATCTTCGTCCGCAGCGCGACGGAAGGGATCAACCTTGTAGCGCAAACCTACGGTCGCAAGCACGTTGGTGCTGGAGATGAGATCGTCATTTCGGCCATGGAGCATCACTCGAACATCGTGCCCTGGCAGATGCTCTGTGAGGAGAAAGGCGCGGTGCTGCGGGTCATTCCGATCAATGACCGAGGCGAGGTGGAGTTCGACCAGTTTGAAAAGCTGCTGAACCACCGGACCAGGCTGGTTGCCGTGAGCCACGTCTCCAATGCCCTCGGAACCATCAACCCGGTGCGCGAGATAGTCAAGACGGCGCACGGCTGGAACGTTCCGGTGTTGATCGATGGCGCCCAGGCAGTCCCGCACATGAAGGTGGACGTTCGGAGTCTGGACTGCGATTTCTACGTTTTCTCCGGCCACAAGGTGTTCGGGCCTACCGGCATTGGCGTGCTGTTCGGCAAAGAGCAACTGCTGGAGGAAATGCCGCCCTGGCAGGGCGGTGGCGACATGATCCGGTCGGTCACGTTCGAAAAGACAACCTACAACGACCTGCCGTACAAGTTCGAAGCCGGTACGCCGGATATTGCGGGCGTCATAGGGCTCGGCGCCGCGGTCGACTACCTGGACCAGATCGGCATGGACGCCGTCGCGGCGCACGAACACGACCTGCTTGAGTACGGAACCCGAGCGCTCGAAAACATTTCCGGGCTGCGCTTGATCGGCACGGCGCGGCACAAGGCTGGCGTGTTGTCCTTCCTGCTGGACGGTGTTCATCCGCACGACGTGGGAACCATCCTGGACCGGGAGGGCGTGGCAGTCCGCGCCGGTCACCATTGCGCCCAGCCGGTCATGGACCGCTTTGGGGTTTCTGCCACGACCCGGGCCTCGCTGGCGTTTTATAACACCAGGGAAGACATCGACGCACTGGTGGCGGGCATTCAGAAGGTCAAGGAGGTCTTCGCAGTATGATCAACGACCTCTATCAGGAGACCATCCTCGACCACAGCAGAAGGCCGCGAAACTGCCAGTCGCTCGAAGACGCGAATCGGAAAGCCGAAGGCTACAACCCGCTATGCGGGGATCGGTGTAAGGTCTTTCTCAAAGAACACAGCGGCGTGATCGACAAGGTGACGTTCCAGGGAGCCGGGTGCGCAATTTCGACCGCCTCGGCGTCTTTGATGACCGAAGTTCTGAAGGGCAAAACCGTTGGCGAAGCCGAGACTCTGCTTGCGAAGTTCCACGACCTCCTAACCACAGATCAACCATTACCGAAGGACCTCGGCAAGCTGGTGGTGTTCTCTGGTGTTCGGGAGTTTCCGTCGCGTGTGAAATGCGCGACGCTGGCCTGGCATACGTTGCGCGCGGCGCTGCGGGGCGCCGGAGAGGCGGTATCCACGGAATGACATCCAGCGAGCTTCGGCAACAGGTCATCGAGGCCCTCCACACGATTTATGACCCCGAGATGCCGGTCAATATCTATGAGCTTGGCCTCATCTATGAGGTCCATGTGGATGAGACACGTTTTGTTTCCATCCTGATGACGCTCACCGCGCCGAACTGCCCCATGGCCGGCACCCTACCGCCCGAGGTGGAATCGAAGGTCAAGGGTATCCCCAGTGTGAGTGGAGTCAAGCTCGACCTGGTGTTTGACCCGCCGTGGACAAAGAGCATGATGTCGGAAGCGGCCAAGCTCGAACTGGGCATTGAAGACGTTATCGCGATCAAGAGGATCTCCCATCGATGAAACTCACGTCCCACGAAGAATACGGAGTGCGCTGCCTGATCCGCCTCGGGCAGGAAGGGCTAGGCGGCAGACTGACCATCCCTGAGATCAGCAATGCCGAAGGCGTCTCGGAGGCCTACGTCGCCAAGCTCATGCGGATGCTGCGCCTAGGCGGATTGGTCACGGCGGCGCGGGGTACCGGCGGCTATTCTCTGGCGCGCCCGGCCAGCCAGATCGTCCTCGGCGACGTGATGGCTCTGCTCGGCGGCCGTTTGTTCGAGGATGATTTCTGCGAGACCCATACCGGCCAAATGAAGGATTGCGTCCGCCGGGTTGATTGTTCCCTTCGGGTGCTCTGGCGCACAGTGCAGGCGGCAGTTGACGACGTCCTTAGAAGAACCACCCTTCAGGACCTGCTTCGTAACGAGCAGCAGATGACCACCTTGGTCAAAGACCTTGGGGAATTCGCTGCGCACATTTCAAGGCAATGAAGCATGCGACCGATCGCGAAGGACCCCCATTGAGCTTCGATCCCAACCAAGTCGCTCAAACATTGACTGCCTCAATCAGGCTCGCTTTGCCGCCGATCGCAATCTGCTTTGCAGACAAGGTACCGGCAGGTATTAGGAACTGGACGGGGCGCGTTCCCGCGGGCTGCCGGTTCTGGCAGGTAGCATGAAGTTTTTGCAGAGAGTCAGGAGAAGAACATGTCATTGGAGGTTCGTGCGAGCACTACACTCGAAGAAATTCTCAGCGCTTATCCCAGCGCGAAACTGGGGCTCTTCCGCCGCTATCACATTGGCGGGTGCACCGCCTGCAGCTACCAGCCCACGGACACGCTAGAACAGGTCATGGGCGAGCATAATATTTCAGACCCGCTGGAGGCTGTGATTGCCTGCATCCTCGAAAGCCGGCAGGTGGAGGCGGGGCTTCAGATCCTCCCGACGGCTGTGGCTGCCGCGCTACAACCGAAGCATGAAACGCGGCTTGTCGACGTGTCTTCGCCGGAGGTGGAGGCAGCGCTCGAACGCGGAGAAAGCTGGCCGCTTATCGATGTGCGCTCTCCCGAAGAATGGGTGAATGGCCATATTCCGGGGGCTCAATTTCTCACACTGGAGCTGAAGTTTGAGGCTTTGGACACTTGGCCGAAGGACACCCGGATCGTTTTCTACTCCAATGCGGGACGGCGCAGTTTAGAAGTTGCCTCCTACTTCATGGCATACGGCTTCACCAACGTGCGCAACATGGCCGGCGGCCTCGAAGCCTGGTCAGGGGAGTTGCAGGCCTCGAACGTACCACCACTCACGGTGGAAGTGTCAGCGATAAACGATCGGTCGCCAGGACCATACGGTGTCCGCATAGACGGAGAGGATGTCACAGTCGAACTGTAGAAAAGTGCGGTTCAGGATGCGGCAAGTAAGCCTATCCGCATATGAGTGTTTCAAGGAAGGAGATGGTGTATGGGTTGTAGTGGCGGAGGTCCTCCAGTTGCGGCGCGCATTGAGCCTGCAGTCCGGAAGGTGTTCTGTGTAAAGTTTCAAAAGGAGATGCCAGGCCTCAGCGAAGTTCCGTTCGAGGGACATCCGCTGGGCCAGAAGGTCTATGAAAATGTCTCCAAAGAAGGGTGGAGCATGTGGCTTGAGCACATGAAAATGCTTATGAACGAGTATCGCCTCAACCTGGGCACGCAAGAGGCTCAGGAATTCCTCGTCAAGCAGATGGAGGAATACTTCTTCGGCGCCGGCTCGGCGCTGCCGCCTGGCTTCGTCCCGCAAAAGGAGAAGTAATCAGCGCCTGATTACGGGAAGCTTCGCGGCGATCTGGAATCGCAGCGTAGCGTGAGCGCTTCGTAGCGACCTTTCGACATCCTCAGGCGTCTTCCCTCGCGCAAAGATGAAGCCCAGGTAGCTCGCTCCTTCCGGGAGTGGCTCGAGCGTCTGGCCGGCTTTGGCTGTAATCTCGATCTCTCCGACCCCCCCAATCTCCAGTGCGCTGTCCAAACCCTCCACGCCTTCATACACACCCTCGCGCCCGATCGGAATCATCATGACACCGGAGGCGCATTCCTCACGCTCGAGTTGTGATAGATCCTCGCCAACGGCGTGGCGCAACAACAGCTCTTCGAGCGGCATTCCGCCGTCGAACCGCAGTGTTTTAGCGCACAGCCCGCCGATAGGGCGGGCGGCTACTTCGAGGACCGACGCTTCACTGCCGTCGACGCGCAGTTCCGCGTGAATCGGTCCATGCGTCAGACCCATCGCGCATATCGCTTTCTCTATCGCCGGGACAAGCGCCGGTTGCGGGGCCCGCGGTGGCGTGAGGTAGATGGTTTCCTCGAAAAAGGGCCCGTTCAGCGGATCGGGCTTCTCGAACACAGCCAGCGTTTTCAGGCGTCCCGCCGTGAGCACGCCTTCGAGGGCGTATTCCTGCCCGCTTAGGAAGCTTTCTACCTGGATATATTGACTGTGCCCCTCGCGCAGAACCTGGATTTCCGGTCTGGCAAGCAGCGCTTTGATCCGGTGGAACGCGGCAACGAACCCGGCCGGGTCATCGGCCCTGATTACGCCGCGACTGGCCGAAAGTCCAAGCGGCTTCAATACGCAAGGATAGGGCGTGTTGCCGGCAGCCTCGCCGGGATCCTCTTTGGTTTCCAGGCGGAAAAATCGGGGCACGGGCATTCCGGCGGTGAGGAATCGCTGGCGCATCAGGAACTTGTTTCGCGCGGCCTCGACTGCGGCTGGAGAGTTGTACGTCAGACCCAGCTTTTCGGCCATTATCGCGGCGAAAAACGCCTGCCGGTCCGCTACCGCCAGAATGCCGTCAAATGGGCCGGCTTGCGCTATCGCCTCCACCGCCGAGTATGGATCATCGAAGCGTACGGGAATCGCGCGGTCACCCCAGGGATCTTCGAGAACATGGCAGCAGTCGGTCGCCAGCGCGACATCCATCCCGAGCCGGCGCGCGGCGTCTGCGAACAGGCGGGTCTGATAGCCCGTGGTGGCGGCGACGATCAGGATCCGTGGCATCAGATCTGAGCAAGCTGCTCGGAAGTCGGCTCGGCGCAACAGTACCAGGGTTCGCTCAGATAAGGGACCATGCCGCTCGAGCCGAGATGGAACCCCGCCGGGAGCGGGCGGTCATGCGCGAGTTCCCAGATTCGAGCGAATATCGCGCGGCGCGACGACTTTCGCTGCTCTTCCGTCTGGATGAGAAGCTGGATCTCCGAGCAGAGCCGATCGACCTTCGGATCATCATGATGCCATTGATAGGAGAGCGCCGACGAGTCGAACCCCCCGAGCCTCTCCTGCATTTCGGGCAGGTCGAGCAAGCGCGACCCCGCAGGAATCAGCAGACGGATCGCGAGCTGGATTGGCGCTACATTCTCGACCAGATCGAGATCGACGAGAGTCTCCAAAAGCTCCCGGAAATCGCGCAAGGTCGTCCAGGGCGTGAACGTGACGAAGGTTGGCGTGAGCGTCAGGCCGGCCTCCCGCATGAGGCGCACCGCTTCGACGAAATCGGCGCGAGTGTGTCCCTTATCCAGCAGCTCGAGAACGTGATCGTTGATCGATTCCACGGCCGAGATGATGAACAGGCAGCCGGTGGTTTTTAGCCGGGGGAGCAGATCGGGATGTTTGAGCAGATGCTCGATCTTGATGGTCGCGTCGTACGTCAGTCCGGGAAACTCCGCGTGTAGAGCGTGCACAATGGCCATGGCGTGGCCGGGGCCGTTGAAAAAATCCGGGTCACCGAAGGTGATGTGCTCCGCTCCCATGGCGACCTGCTTGCGGATATCGGCGAGTACGGCGTCGCGCTGAACAATCCGAAAAGCGCCGTTATAGACGGGGACCACCGGGCAATGCCGGCACAGATGCTTACAGCCGCGGCTGGCCTCGGTGGAACCCACCAGCTTATTTGCGGCATTCCCATTTGAGCCAACAAGGCTGAGCGTGGCGTAGGACGACAGAACGGGGAGCTGGGAACGGTCGGGCGGCACAAAACGCAGCCGCTCAAGCGAAATAAGCGGCTGGCCGCCGCTGGCGCCATCGGCCAAATCCGCGAGAGCCTGTTCGAACTCGCCGCCGAGGACGGTCTTCACGCCCAGCGCACGCAGGAAAGGCTCGTTCATCGGCGCGTACAGCCCATAGCAGCAGATATGCGCCTCCGGCTTGGCTTTAAGGATCCTCTGAATTAGCGGGATGGCCAGGCGGGTGGCCGTATGCATCGGAAGATAGAATGCCACGAGGCCGGCTTGCGTCACTGTATCTAGAGGCATCGGCTGCCGCGATGTATCAACGCATGCCACGTCATGACCTCGGCTTCCCAGCCATGCCGCCGGAGAGGCCAATCCAAAAGGCTGCCGACCCAGTTCGTAGGTGGAAATCAGCGCTACCTTCATATCTCTGTTTCCATTATCTTCGACTCAAGAATACCGACACCGGCGCGGACATGCGGAGACCGGCCACGAAGACAATCTGCGAATACATCGGATCGAGGCGGGATGACGTGAGCTGGAATAAAGCACGCCCTCCTGACTGCGTTCACAATGGCCTGGGAGATCCTCTATGCGCTGATTCTTGGGTCCTCCCTTTTTGTGAAGGGCAGGCAAGTGGTTTTGCGACCACAGACTCATCAGAGTTCCCTCAGGTCTTACCTAGCTCTAGCCACGATGGATTCAAGATTGGGCGCGGCTTTTTCAATTGGGCCATTCAGGAGAACCGGCTCCGGCAGCGTCCCGTCCCAGCGCGCTCCCGGCGCGTAAGTCGTCGTCAGGTCCCAGAAGAATCCTTTGCGCTCGCAACAGTCCGGATGAAGCTGGCCGGACGTCTCCGCTTTCTTGATGACCGCCGCGAGAACATGGCCGGGGTCCCAGAATTGGCGCACCCGGCGATCATTGAGACGATGCAACACACTCGTGCCCGGCGCGCTCCAATCGGTGGGAAGAATCGGCTCCCACACCGCGAACACCACCACCGAGCTTTCGGGGTGATTCTTCAAAATAGTCTCGACTGCAGAGGCCCCCCGCAGACAAGTCGGTCAAGTTGGGGAGAGCAGCAAAATGATGCGCAGATGGGCCGACGTCCGGTTGAATTCCGATTGCAGCGCCGAAAGCGCCGAGCTGTTCATTTCCACTAACGACGGTTGACCCGCGGGCGCGTGCCCCGTCCTCATGAGGTAAATGCCGCCGAGAGCAACCACCGCCGCCGCAAGAACGATTGACCAGGTGCGTTTCATCGCGAGTTCCTACGGGAGAGCCGCCATCAACTCCGCGATTTGTTGTGGAAAGATCATCACGGCGAACACGACAGCCGCCGACAGCACGAACAACACCAAACTTAGACGGCTACGCCGTTGGCAGCTCTTTCGCCTCCGATAGATTTGAAAGAAACTCACGCCAAGCAGAATCACCGCGAGACCAATCAGCCACGACCGCAACGTCTCCAGCGCGACACTCAATCCCAGCGCGCCTACCGCTCCGGCAATGCCCAGAGGCAAACAGCACGCCAGCGTTGCCAGCGCGCTCATGGCGGCGGCCACTGGGGTCAGTTTTTCGGTGACGCGCATTTTCAAATCACCCTGGTTTCTTTAACCTGATAGCCACGGCCCTTTGCATATCGCGATTCCAACAGGAACGCGATTCCGGTCCCGATGAGAACTGATGGCCAGACCAAAAGGGTGTTGACGCGGACCATGCGCACGCCTGAAAGCAGGAACACGACGCCAGCGAGTAGAAAGAGCGGGCCCGTGATGACGCAATGAAGAGATCGATTTCGAAGCCAATTGGCGAGGCAGCCG
>JBAUOG010000141.1:0-6487 GCA_049579625.1 Bryobacteraceae bacterium | reverse complement strand
TAGCCATGGCCCGGCGGGCCACCAAACTGGATGAAGACGCGGATTTCCGGTCTCCAGCACAGAACCGCGAGCGTCAGCGAGCGGATGCAGCGGAACAAGTAGCGTGCAGCACGTTTTCAGGGGAGCGGATGCTGAAAACCCCAGCACAGAACCGACGAGCGTCAGGGCGTGGCGCAGGCTGTTAGACTGCTGAGCCGAGATTGATTCCTCTCGGCTATTCGAACGAATCCTCGGAGAAAAGGCGGCTACATAATACGTAAACATACTTGCGAGCCAAGTGATGCGGGCCTACACTTGGGGCGAGACTCAACTCGCGCTGCGTGTTGAGGGCGTCACCTCTGGCTTCACAAGTTATCTCAAGCCCCTGAGGGGGATCGGGGATCGGCATGCAAGGTATGTGGTTTGGAATGCGGCGGCGAACTTTTCTAAGCGCCGCAGTGGCGGGCGCGGCCGGCGGAACCGCCGTCGTCTGGCGAGTGGGCAAAACTGGATCGCCCTGGCGTTTTTTCACTTCAGACGAAGCACGAACCGTGGAAGCTATATGCGGGCAGCTCATTCCAGCCGACGGTGATCCCGGTGCGAAAGAAGCCGGTGTCGCGAACTACATTGACATCCAACTGACGAAGCACTTCAAGAAGTACCGGCAGCTGTATCGTCGAGGAATCGCGGATGTCGAGGCGGCGAGCCAGAGAGCGTTCGGCGAGCCTTTCGCGGATCTGCCTTCGGCGCAGCAAATAGCCGTGTTGGAAGAAATCGAGAAGCATTCCAGCGCGTTCTTCAATCTGATTCTCGCCCACACCATACAGGGCTTCTATGGCGATCCGAGGCACGGAGGGAATCGCGACATGGCCAGTTGGAGGATGCTGGGGCTTGCGTGCCCGCCGGTACGTGGTCGGATGCATTACCCAACCGAGCCGAAGGTGGGATGAGCGATGGCCCTGAAGCACGTTAACGCGGTGGTTGTGGGCTCCGGCGCCGGCGGCGGTGTGGTGGCCAAGGAGCTGTCGACGGCAGGTCTAAGTGTGGTGCTGCTCGAACGCGGCAAGTGGTATAGCGCAGCAGACTGCCGCAAGGACGACCTGCATAACCAGCGCACGACGGTACTGGGAAATGCATTCGGTCCGGACGACGAACGCAACCCGCGCGTCCTGGTCGACAAGCGCGGCGAGCGGATCGTCTTTCCCAGCGAGGGCGATTACAACAATAACGCCGCCAGCGTCGGCGGAGGAACCTTCAGCTACGGCGCGCAGGCGTGGCGCTATATGGAGAAGGATTTCCGCATGCGCTCGACGTATGGCGCGGTGCCGGGAAGCACACTCGACGACTGGCCGATTTCCTATTCCGACCTGGAGCCGTTCTACCAGAAGGCCGAGTGGGAAATGGGCGTCTCCGGCGACGACACCAACAACATCTTCAAAGCTCCGCGGCGCAAGCCGTTGCCCATGCCGCCATTGGCGCCAAGCAAAGAGCACGTAATCCTACAAACGGCCGCCGAGCGCCTGAAACTGCACCCCTTCGACATCCCCATGCTGCGGAATACCGTGCCGTACAACGGCCGGAGATCATGCATGCGCTGCCGCTGGTGTGTGGGCTTTGCGTGCGAAGTCAATGCGCGAACGGGAACCCACAACACTGTCATACCGGCGGCGCTGGCAACCGGCAACTGTGAACTTCGCGCCGAGTGCATGACCCGCGAGATTCTGTTGGATGACCACGGCCGGGCCACAGGCGTGACTTACTTCGACGACCGCGACCGGCTCCAGACGCAGACAGCGGACCTTGTCATCGTGAGCTGCGGCGCGGTGGAATCGGCGCGCTTGCTGCTGAACACCAAACACAAGCTGTTCCCAAGCGGCCTGGGCAACCGATACGACTGGGTGGGACGTAATTTGCAAGGGCACGCGTACCCTGGGGCAGTGGGCCTGTTCACCGAAGAAATCTACGATGATCTGGGTCCCGGCGCTTCCATTGCCATTTGCGATTACAACCATGGCAATCCGGGACTGGCCGGCGGCGGCATGCTGGCCAATGAGTTTATCCGGCTACCCTACCACTTCGCGACCATGGCTGGAGGCTTCTCTCCCCGGTGGGGCCAGGCCAGCAAGGACTTCGTACGGCACGGCTTCAAGCGGTCCGTGGTGGTGATGGGGCCAGTGCAGGAGATGCCGGTCTTCGATTCGCGCATCCAGATCGATCCCAAGGTAGCGGATTATTGGGGCATTCCCGTAGTGCGGATGTCCGGAGGCAGGCACCCGCATACCATCGAGATTTCGAACTACATGGCTGGAAAGGCAGATGCATGGCTGAAGGAAGCAGGCGCCGTACAGACTTTTCCGCGACGCGTCTCGGCCTCGCTGAGCGGAGGCCAGCATCAGGCCGGCACCTGCCGCATGGGTAACGACCCCAGAACTTCCGTAGTGAACGCGAATTGCCAGCTACACGACGTCGATAACGTCTACGTGATCGATGCGAGCTCGCACGTGACCAATGGAGGATTCAACCCGGCGCTGACCATCCTCGCCAACGCTTACCGCGCATCCCATAACCTGCTTGAAACCTGGAAAGGCACACCGGTGCACGCGTGAAGAGAGCTCTCCTTTACTTCGCGTTAGCAGTGGTGGCGGTGGTTCTGATGGTGCCAGGCGCGAGCTTGTATTACGAATCGCGCGCCGGACGCGGCTGCACCAGTTGCCATGAAATGCAGCCGATGTACGACCGATGGCACGCCTCCAGCCACCGGGATATCGCCTGCGAGAAGTGTCACGGCGGCGCGCTTACGACGGAGCTGGCGTTTCACTGGAACAATGCCATGCGCGTGTACGCACACGTGAGAGGCGACCTGCCGGAGCAGATCGGTTTCGCTAACAGGTACGTGCAAGAGATGACGGGCCGTTGCGCCGGCTGCCACCACCAGGAGTATGCTTCCTGGCACGCTGGGCCGCACAGCGCCAGCTACCGGCGGATCTTCCTCGACAAGGATCACAACACGAAGAACATGTTGATGGACGATTGCCTGCGTTGCCACGGCATGCACTTCGAAGGCGGAGTCAACGATCTGGTCGCACCCGTCGATCGCCAAGGCCCGTGGCGCCTGAGGCCGGTGGACTTGTCCGACAAGCCAGCCGTGCCCTGCCTGACTTGTCACGAGATCCACCGGGAGGGTCCGGTGCTGGCGAAGGCAGAACCGAAGGGCGATGTGCCTGGACCGTCGCAAGACATCGCGCGGTCCTCGACGGCATTCTTCGACCGGCGGACACAACTGCACATTCCCTTGATGGACCTGTCTTTGCCCGTGGTCCTCGAAGGCACGCGCACCATCCGGATGAGCCGCGATCAGCGCCAGGCGCTCTGCTATCAGTGCCATGCGCCCGTCTCCACAATGCAAGTTGCCAGCGGCGACGACCGGACCCCGATCGGCGTGCATGAGGGCATCAGTTGTGTGGCCTGCCACTCACGGCACGAACAAAAGACCAGAGCGTCCTGCGCAACATGCCATCCGAAGATGTCGAATTGCGGACTGGATGTCGAGAAGATGGACACGTCATTCCGCTCAGCGAACAGCCGGCACAACATCCACCGGGTGAAATGCGTTGACTGCCATGAGAACGGGATTCCGAAACCCAAGCTAAAGGCCGAGAAGGGAGGCGATAAGACTAATGCGCGACGGGTTGGGGCAGCATGAGCTGATTCAACAGCGATAGCGGTAGCGCGCCCTCTTTCAGTGCGTGCTCATGAAACTCGGCAAGCTTAAAACCTGCTGCTTTTGACTTCTGATACCCCGCACGAAGGGACTCCCAGCCCTGCCATCCAACGAAATAAGTAGGCAACTGGCAGGAACTTAGCTTGGCGCGCTGCAACTTCTGGGTCGCTTCTTCTTTCTCCTGAAAGGTCTCCTGAATCATGAGGTCGAGCGCTTGCTTATCCGACATGTTTCCGGTATGCATCTTTACGTCGAGAATCGTGTTCGAGGCAACGCGAAGCATTTGTTTGCCAAACATCATGCGCATCTCCGGCGAATCCGAGAAGCCTTGCTCGATCATCAATTGAGTGGCATACACGGCCCAGCCCTCGACATAGGGTCCGTTCGAGAACACGGCCCGCAGTAGACCTCGCCACTTGGGCTGCACATCGTTTGCATACTCGCTCTGCACGTAATGGCCGGGCATCGCTTCGTGGATGGTCAGGATCTGGAGACCCCAGGTGTTGTTCTCGCGGAGCTTCGATTCAACACGATCGGGCGTCATGTCTGGCGTGATCGGCGTGACCCAATAGAACGCGCCCAACTGTGGCTCGAGCGCTGGAGCGGGCGAGAAGCCGCCAACGGAATAGACGCCGCGCATAAACTCCGGCGTCGGGATAACAGTGAGATTGCCGCGCGAAGGCAGCGCCAGCAGGTGATGATCCTGGACGAATTGAGTGGCTTGGGCCAGATCGACTTTTGCGTCCTGAGAATACTGGTCGGGCGTGGAGTGCTGTTGCGCAATGTGGTCAAGCACGGCCGCCACGAGATCATTGGTTGCCGCAGGCACTTTCTTCCCCGGGTAGTATTTCGGGAACAAGGCGGCTGCCTGCTGGTGCATGTCTTCGCGGATGGCTTGGAGCTTGGTTTCCGCTTCGGCGAGGATCTGGTCCGGAGTCTGACCGGCGGCCAAAGTCAGCCGCAACTTATCGGCATAGTTGGAGCCTAGACGCCAACTCGCCCGGTGGCGGCTGAGGTCGTTCTTCAAATACTCGTTGAATCCACGCAGGGCACCAAGCGCAAGCACGGCGGCATCGTCGTATTGAGCACGCAGACTGGAGGGCACCTTGCCACGCACCTCGGTGTCGATGAGCGCAATGTTACCGTCATTCTCCTGCTGTGCGACCTTGTTCCAGATCTCCGGCGAATCGACAAGGTTCTTCTTCGCTGTGTCCACGAAGGCCGGGAGCTTTCGTAGTCGCGCGATGATGTGGGCGAAGCGCTGCGACTCCGGAGCGTAGTTCAGAATGAATGGCGTGTCGATGGCATTGCCGATCTGCTCCACATAAACGGTCGGATTGTGTTTGAAACCCTGGATGCGGTCGAGGTCGAGCAGTTGGCGCTCACACTCAAGGCGCATGACGTCGATATCCGCCTTCGCCTCGGGCGGAAGCTGCAGTTTAGCGATCTCGTCCGCCTGAGCGTGAGCCTGATTGTAGAAAGCACGTTCACCATCGATCGCGGCTGGCGAGTAGTCGTCCAGCAAGTCATCGAGGACAATACCTTGATGCGCGTGGTAACCGGCGCCGGTCGCGGTGATGGGAGAGAAAGCGAGGCTGGTTTGTACGAAGTCTTCCGCTTCACGGTGCACCTGTTCTTCAGGCGAGAGCCGGTTGCAGCCAGTCAGGAGTAATAGTGCAGCGGCGAGGGCGGCGATTTGCGCCGCACGCTTAGGCGAGCGCATTCCGTACCTTTTCCAGATCGGCGGGTTCGCCAAATTTGGCGCCCGTGAGGGCATGGTCGATGTTACGGCACAAGCCGGTGAGCACCTGCCCCGCACCCACCTCTACAAACTTCGTAACACCCTGCGATGCGAGCAGGCGAACCGTTTGGACCCAGCGCACAGGATTCGGCACTTGCTGATACAGGCCTTCCCGCGCGGCACCGCCAAAGCAGATCTCGGCGGCCTGCCAGTTGTTGACGAGAGGAATCGAGAGATCTCGGAACGTCGTCGCATTCAGGTCGATCTTGAGGCGATCCTGGGCAGGTTTCATCAAGGGACAATGAAACGGCGCACTCACGGGAAGCAGGATGGCCCGCTTTGCACCGGCGGCCTTGGCGAGGTTCATAGCGCGTTCGACTGCCTTGCGGTGGCCTGCAATAACGACTTGGTCAGGTGAATTGAAATTGGCAGCCGTAACAATCTCGCCCAGAGCAGCGGCGGCGAGAACACCTTCCAGCTTGTCTTCCGGCAACTTGAGGAGAGCGGCCATGGCGCCGACGCCTACGGGCACCGCCTCCTGCATGTAGTGCCCGCGCTTGCGCACGAGACGCACCGCATCAACAAAGTCTAGAGATCCAGCAGCAACAAGTGCCGCGTATTCACCAAGGCTATGTCCAGCAACAACGGCGGGGCGAATTCCCTGCTCTTCCAATACGCGCAGCGCCGCGACCGAGACAGTCAGCAAAGCGGGCTGTTGGTTGGCGGTCTGCTTGAGTTCCTCGTCGGCGCCGTCAAAACAGAGTGTCGACAAGCCAAAACCAAGGGCGTCGTCGGCTTCTTCAAAGACTGTGCGGGCGGTTTGGAACCGGGCGGCCAGCTGTTTGCCCATGCCGGGATATTGAGATCCCTGGCCGGGGAATAGAAACGCTAGTTTAGACATGGAGCAATTGAAGCAGTGGACGGGCGCGAGACGGACCGCGTTGCTAGAGATATCTTATCGTCTGCGGCGATGGAGCAGAAGCTAAGCTGCTGCTTCAAGCATCTTGCGTAGATACATAAGTTGGCCCAAGTGGTAGGAGTTATGC
>JBAUOG010000140.1:0-11701 GCA_049579625.1 Bryobacteraceae bacterium | reverse complement strand
CTTGATGGCAATGGGCCCCGTCAGTTCCGTACCCATGCCCCACTGGGCGATATCAGGGTGATGGCCGCCCCAATCGGTGATCTGGCCGCCCGAGTAATCGAGAATCCAGCGGAAGTTGACAAAGCAGCGGGCTGGGGCGAATGGCGCTTCCGGTGCGGGCCCCAGCCAGAAATCATAATTAAAGCCGGCGGGAACTGGCTCGGGATCCTGCCGGTCGCCATCTCTGCCAAAATCCGGCGTACCGCCGGGAAGGCCACACAGCACCCGCTGCAGTTTCCCGATACGTTGGTTGCGGACAATCTCGCAGGCTTTGCGGAAGCGGCCGTCGGATCGCTGCTGGCTGCCGCATTGAAACACGCGGTTACTGGCCTTGACGGCGTTGCTCATGGCGCGCCCTTCGGCGATTGTAAGTGAAAGCGGCTTCTCGCCGTAAATGTCTTTTCCGGCACGCGCACCAAGAATGACGGGAATCGAGTGCCAGTGGTCGGGAACTGCAATCAGCAGCGTATCGATGTCTTTCCGGGCAATCAACTCCCGGAAGTCTTCGTAGGTGGAACAACCACGATACGTGCCGTCGCGTTTTTCACGAGCATAATGCCACTCAACAAAAGCGCGGGCAGGGTCGCGGCCAGCAACGTCGCCATCCCAATAACCGGGCGTTTCTTTGTTCACGTCGCAAACGGCTATTACCTGAACGCGCTCGTCGCGCAGAAAGCCTTTCATGTCGCCGGTGCCCTGATTGCCGGTGCCGATGACGCCCATCGTGACGCGGTTGCTCGGCGAAACATGGCCATCACGGCCCAGGGCTGAGGCGGGAATGAACATTGGCGCGGACACGGCGGCCGCTGCGGTTTTCAGAAAGTCACGGCGTTCCATCGCTTTCGATCTTATACGAGAAGGCATCGAACTTGTTGAGCAGCGGCGTGTTTCGTATGTGGCGTGGCCTCGGGGGACGCCAGGGGCGGTGGTCATCCGGCCGTAAGTTGGTCCAGCGAGCGGCAATCGATATGGCACTCGTCGCTGTTGCTCTGAAAACCCACAGGCTGAGGGCCTGTGCCACGACGGAAAGTGCGTTTCATCAATGCGGGTGAGCACTCCGGCGCTCAAGCTGTGATCACTTCTGCTTTTTCATGAACTCGCGTACCAGCGCCGCAATTTCATCTGCTTTGGTATCAAGCGCGAAGTGTCCGGCGTCGAGTACGTAAACCTCAGCTTGCGGTACGTCCTTGCGGTAGCGTTCCGGCTCGCCGGGATCGAACGAGAGATCGTGTTTGCCCCAAAGGACCAGAAGCTTTGGCTGCGTCTTCTGTAACCATGCCTGCCACTTTGGATAAGCGTCAACGTTCGTGCGGTAGTCGTAGAAGAGATCGCTTTGAATCTGCGCCTGTCCAGGCGCGTTGAGGAATGCGTACTCATCGCTCCACAGATCCGGGTCATAGAGCTCAATGTTGGGATCGTCTCCGATGTGCCGGGTCTTCGTGGTTGCAAGTGACAGCAGGTTTTTCCGCAACGCTTCTTCATACGCAGGCCGGTCCGCCCAGAATGCGCGCCGCGTTGCCCAGTTTGCCCCAAGGCCTTCATTGTGAGAGACCGCATCCTGGACGATGAGAGCCTGCACCCGCTCCGGGTGAGCCAGTGCCATGCGAAAGCCAACCGGCCCGCCGTAGTCCTGCATGTAAAGCGTGTAGCGCGGCAGACCAAGCGCCTGCGTGAAGCCGTCCATTACAGAAGCGATGTGGTCGAAGGTGTAAGCGAACTGCTTCGGGTCGGGCCAGTCGCTGTGTCCGTAGCCCGGAAAGTCGGGCGCAACCAGATGGTATGTGTCCGCAAGCCTTGTCAGCAGCGGCTGAAACATCCGCGACGACGACGGAAGACCGTGCAGCAGAAGAATGGTGGGAGCGTCTTTCGGTCCCGCTTCTCTGTAGAAGATGGAGAGACCGTCGACCTTCACCGTGCGATAGAACACTTGCTGTTCCATTACTTTGTCCTCTCTTTGGGCATGTAAGCCCGAGGTGCTGGCGAGCACGACAGCGACGGCTGCCATGGTCCTAAGTAACACTTCCGATCTCGTCGGCCGCATTTTGCCCTTTCGTTTGTTACTCTGCGACTTCGAAGATGACGTCGAGTTCGATCGGCATCCCGAGCGGAAGACTGGCAACGCCGATAACCAGCCGGACAGGTATTTTGTCCGCGCCGAAGACATCTCGAAACAGATCCGAGACAGCGTCCGCGACCTTCGGCTGGTCGAAGAAGTCTCCAGAAGTTGCTATGAATACGCCCAGCCGGACGACGCGAGTCACTCTATCGAGTGAGCCCAAGTGCTTCCTGGCAGCGGCGAGCACGCTCAAGGCCGCGGTGTAGGCGGCGTCTCGTCCCTTTTCGGTATCGAGTTCTTTCCCAAGCCGGCCGACATACTTCGGCTTGTGGTCCACCACGGGGAGCATCCCACTAAAGAAGAGCAGGTTGCCCGTCTGCAGTGTCTCGACGTAGGTACCAAACGGCGTAGGGGCGGCTGGGAGCTGAATGCCCAGATCCTGAAGCCGGCGATCCGCCCCGTCCGGTTGCGAAATCTTAGTGCTCACCATCGGCCCACGTGCGCTCCGCCGTCCACGTGCAGCACCTCCCCGGTGACTTGACGAGCTTCCGTCAGATAAACGACGGCTTCCGCGATGTCATTCGCGTCGGAGATTGTACCCATCGGTGAAAGGGTCTTCAGGAGGTCCTTCGAGCTGGTTTTGTGTAGAGGGGTGTCGACAACACCCGGCGCGACCGCGTTGAAACGGATATTGTTCTTCGCGTATTCGCTTGCGAGGCTGATGGTAGCCGCGTCGAGTCCGCCCTTGGTGATCATCGGAATCGACGCCGGAGTGCTCGCGTTCGGGTTGTCGGCCAATGAGGCAGTAATGCTAGTCACGCTGCCTCCGGTACCCTGCGACAGCATCTGCTTGACGGCGAGCTGGGTGATGAAGATGAACCCTTCCAGATTGGTGGAGACGAAACCGCGAAACTCCTCGGCGGTGTACTCGGTGAAGGGCTTGGCCGCAAACGTGCCCGCACTGTTGACCACATGGTCGATCGAGCCGAACCTACCGATCGCCGTCTGCACGACCTTCTCAGCGGTAGCCGCCTGGCCGATGTCTCCATCGACGAGCGCGAGGTTTGGTGACGGCGCGAAGCCAGCCTTAGAAACACTGCGCGAAGTGGCAACGACGTTATAGCCGCGATCCAAAAAGGCGTGAACAACGGCCGCTCCAATGCCTTGCGAGGCACCGGTAACGATGACTGTCTTTTTGCCCGCCATACCGCGCTCCTATTCCTTACCCAGCCCGCTTTTGTGTGTTTGACTCAGTAACTAGCGAGCGGTTATGCTCCGAGTTACTGGTGAACAGATTCTTACGTGCCGTCTCGAGATTCAGGAGAAAGGGTTAGGAGTTAGTGCAGAACATGGCGCACAGTGAGTACTTGTTGGAACAGGTTCTTTCGCGACATGCCTACTGTCAGCGTAGAGCGAACCGACGCTTTCGCTCTGGTTAACCTCCTCGATTAGCGAACGCCGGGAACGTTGAACGTCCGTGCGAGCTGGTTTAGCTGGTTGCGCAGCACTGCCCATTGTGACTCGCAGTCGCTACCCATGTGCCAGATCGTCATGGCGCGGTTCACGTTGCTCGCCTGAACGATCGCATTGCTGACGTGGGCTCTGGTTTCATTCATGTTGTGATCCTTGTTCCAGGAGTCGCCCACCTTGTCCATCTGGCTGGCGAGGTTAGCCGCACTCTGATTGAGGTTCTCTTCATTCTGCTTACCGGCTCGAACATTGGGTTGAGCTAGAGCCTTGTCAAAGGTCTTCTTGAAACTATTCGAGTTCTTCACGCAACTGTTGATGGTGTCGGTGGTCTGCTGGATGCCCGGCGCAGAGTTCTTATTGGATGCATTGAGTGCTGGGGCGATAAGACCGAGCACGATGGCTATGGCTGAAAGTGTTTTCATAATCCGTTTCTCCGATTCATGTGTAGGTAACTAACTTCAAACTGGGCCTTGGTGTTTTGTTGATGTGCTGCCGATGAGGTGGCTTGGTGGCGAGGCGCTTCCGGTCGCAGAGTCCAACCGAGGAGAAGCAATCCGGCCGCGGCGATCCAACTTCCGGCGACGCGCACAGCGATACGGGTCCACGGCCTTACGAGGGAAGCAACGAGGCCTGCCGCCAGGGCCACGGTGACGAAGATAGATGTCGCGATGCCTACCAGGCCAAGAGCTCCGAGTTTTCCATCCGACATCGCCGATCCGTTCACGTAGCCGTGGACGACTCCAAGCGCTATCGCGATCCCGGTGACCAGGCGAGACCGCAGCCGCACGTCAAGGGCCACCAGGGCGCCGAGCGCCAAAAACGTGACACTGCTGAGCAAGGCCAGATGGGTGGGCAAGAATTGCGCAATGGCCGGGAAGGCCAAGCCAGCGAGCCCGCCGGCCAGCCATGCGCCAGGCAAGGCGAACAGTGCAAAGCGACCGGTACGCGATCCGCGGAGACCCGCTAATAGTGCGAGGGCCAATACCGGAAGCAGATCTTCAGGCGAAAGAAAGAGGTGCGACACGCCATCGTAAAAGGGCCCGAGCCCGGTGTTGACAAGGTGGGCCTGCGCAGCCGTCGGCAGCAGGAAAGCAGTCGCAATGAGAAAGGCGGCGCGTGTTCGCTTCATCGCGCGCCTGCCAGAAGCATGATGGTGCGCTGGATGGTCCAGCAGGCTCCCAGGGTGCCAACGGCATAGCCGGGCATTCGCTCCACCAAGCGCGGCCAGCTCACTTGAAGTGCCCGGAACGAGCGCTCGAGCTGGATGATAAGCAGCACAAAACCAACTTGCCCAATCTCGACGCCCACGTTGAACAGCAAAAGGGCGAGAGGTATTTCGGCCTTGGGTAGACCCATCGCCGTGAGCCCGCTGGCAAAGCCGAAGCCGTGCAGAAGCCCGAAGGCGAAGGCGACTACCCAGGGGTGGCGGATGGTGAAGCTGGTCTCGCCCCGCCAAGTCCTCATGATCTCTGGTCCGAGGAACAGGATGCTGAGCGCGATGGCGGCATTCAAGGGAAGCAGCGGCGCGCTGGCGTAGCCCAGTGTCGCGATGGCGAGTGTGATGCTGTGAGCCACGGTGAAAGCCGTGATGGTTTTCACGAGCATCCAGCGATCGGCCACGATCAGCATCAAGCCCAGCACGAACAACAGGTGATCGACACCCAGGAGGATGTGCAGGACGCCAAGCTGGACATAGCTCAACGCCCGCTCGACTAGAGTGGTGACGCCGCCGAGGGTCACGGAAGGAGCATCCGGACGTAGCAGGTGGCTCTCGAGGCGCCCGTCGGAATGATGGAGGCGAACCAGAACGTCCGTGATGGTTCCGTCCAAGCCGGCGATGAAGACCGTCTTCTCCGCAAGCCCACCCTTGCACGTGAGAATGCCCGCCACCAGGATTGCGCTGGGCGTCAGTTGCTGCTTGTCGGGCGTGATGAACTGGCAGTCTTTCGGGATTACCGGCGCGATCTGGATTTCGACTTCACCACCAGTCGGCTTCTTCCACGAGAACGAGTAAGTTTCGGGGCCTGTCTCGCGTAGTTCGAGAAAGCCGGGACGGACCTCGTGGGCCCGCGCGGCTGTCCCACCGGCGGTGACGAGGGATGCCATCAGCAGTAGTGCGCCCAGTCTCACCGCGACACGCCTCCACCGGGGGTAGCCGTTGTTTCGCGCTGCTCGATCTTGACGCTGTATTTCTTCAGCAGCTTGTCGTAGAAGGATTCGAGATCGCGTTTGCGGCGCTCGGCCATGTATTCCCGTTCAACAAGCGGCCGGACTTCAGAAAGCTGAGGCTGTGACGCCGCGACCTTCTGTTCGACGTACACGAGGTGCAGGCCGAAGGAGGATTCCACGGGGCCCGTCCATTTGCCGGGTTCAAGACGCATCACCTGATCGGAGAAGTCGGTGCCGAAGGTTCGGGTTGTTTCGTAAATCGGCGCCAGCTTCTGCTCATTCGGAAGCATGGTCGGGTCGCCGAGACGGTCGATCGCGGCATGCGGACCCGCGTTGCGGAGTTGTGTGAGGAGTGTTGCCGCACTTGCTAGCGCTGAACCGTGATGGCTGGGGTTGACATAGACCTGACGGAAAGCCAACTGTGGTTGGGAGCGGAACGATGCGGGATGTCTCAACATCCAGTCTTGAAGTTCGGCATCGGTGGGCGGCGCGGCGGAACTGGCCTCTTCGGATAAGAACTCGACCTTTTGGCGGAGGCGGCGGCGGATGATGGTGTCGTCGCGGTCGAGACCCATCGCGACCGCTTCGCGAGTCGCCATCTCTTCCTTGACGTAATCGTCGATCAGGCCCTTGAGTTCGTCAGGCGTCGGCTCACGCTGCCATGTGCCGGCAAAGCCGACGGCCAAGTGATCGATCTGGCCGGGCGTAATGACGACACGGTTGGAGCCGGCAGCGGAGCCACCGCCCGTCCATTGGAAGAAGAGGAAGAGGAGGGCGCCGAGGATCAGGAACTGGACGAGCGGCTCATGGAGGATGGAGCGGATGAAGGGCGGGGCAAGCGCTCCATTACTGTCGCGCCTCAGAAACCTTTTCACGCGACTCCGCCTTCCCTGGTTGGCCAAGGCACTCCTGAAGACGGGATCTACTTCGGTGACTTCGAGGCGTCCGAGGAGGGTGGCCGAGGCGCTCGCATCGGAGTCGATTCCCTGATCAGTTTCCGTCGACCAGTTCCAGCGTGTTGTGCGGCGCGAGGACATTAGTTTGTGCCTTGTGGCGAGTACCAGATGGGCGACGACCAGGCGCGTTCCTGAATGGTGGCCGGCTCGTCCTTCAATAGAGGCAGGCCAGCCGCGACAGCATCGTAAGTGCTCCAACGGGGTGTTGGGATTTCGAGCGCGCGTACGTAGTAGAGCGCGTGTTGAGTGGGATCGAAGTCCTTGTCGGTCCAGGAGCCGATGATCTCGGGACTGCCGATGGTATTCGTGTACGTGGCCTTGGTCAGATCGACGGTGTTACCAACCGACGGGAGCTTGCCGCTGGCGTCGGGCTTGCGGGGGCCGGACCAGGCCGCATCCACAATCTTTTCGTGCGGTTTACCGGCCTTGTCCACCCAGCCTTTGATGATCTGAATGCGGTCGAGGTTCGCTCCATCAGGATCCTTCATCGCATAGACGTTGAAGGTAGGAGAGCCGGCGCCCCCTTTAAGATCGCCGCCCATGGGCACGCCCTGGTCGTAGCCCTGCTTGACGAGCGAGACAGGATCGGCGGTCGCGGCCAAGCCGACGCCGCCGAAGAAGCGAACCTTCATCCGGGTGCCGCTGGTGGTGAAGGTCTCGCGGCGCTCCATGGCATCCCAAATAGCGCCGCGGGTATTCTCGGTAGCCCACACACCTGCCAGCGCTCCCGGATTGAGATCCTTGCTATCAGCCCAACCGCCGACGGTTCCAGTGCGGCGGGCTTCCACGGTGCCGTCTTCCGGACCGTGGCCGCCGACCCAGCCCTTCTCGGCTACGTCAGAGGGCACGCCGTTGTGATTGTCAGTTCCGCCGACGAAGCCGAGCTTGTACGGATTGACGCCGAGCGATTGCTCATAAGCGAGGCCCTGGATTTCGGCCCAGCGCACATAGTTGCGCTGGTCCAATACTCGTCCGCTGAACTTGGCGAGTGAATTGGCGTTCTCGAAGCCTGCGAATTCGTCGGCCGCCCAGAACATGGCGTTCACCTCCGAATTCCCCTTGATCTGCATCAACTCGACCAAAGGTTCAAAGTGCTGGCGCCTTTCGGCGTAAGCCTTATCGATGGGATTGCCTTTCGCGTCGATTGGAGCAAACATCATGGTCTTGCTGGCGTTCGAATTGTGAGGAATGGCGAGCGGCTTCATGCCCCTGGCTTCGAGGCCGGCCATCCATTCCCAGAGGCCATCCTCGCGATTGCAATCGATATAGCTTAGCGGCATATCCGGAACATTGTCGTCGCGGAAGATAACGTTGCGATGGAGATTGCCGCCCTTTGGAGCTCCGCTCCATTCGAAGGCGACGAAGGCGGTAAAGTGCCCCGGCTGGTTATGCTGGTTCGCCGCGTCGATCATCACCTTCCAAGCGCTCTTTATAGTGTCCGGGCCCGCAAAGAAGGGTGGGGGCTGAGGGGTATCGGAGCGGTTGACCGAGATCACGTATTTCAGGAACCACTGACGCCGCTCGTTGATATCGGTCATGCTACGGAGCTGTTTCAGGAGGTCCTGATCGTGACCGGGTGCGCCCGGTGTCATGGTGGAGTACATCTCGCCGATGTACTCGGCGTGGTCGGTAACGGCTACGAAGTCAAGCGGCTTGTTGATGCGGTGAGGCTTGCCGTTGACGATCATCTCCTCGCCTTTGGCGAAGCGGTAGGCATCCGACGGGCTGAGGCGATTGCCGCTGATAAAGGCATCGAGCGAGTAATCGGTGTGAACGTAAGTTTCGCCGAAATAGGCATCGCGCAGCGGGTTGGATGGGACCGAGGCTGCAGTCTTCTGGTCGACGGCTGACGCCGTTGCAGCCTTTTCTTCGGTAGCAGGCTTGCTGCACGCAGCCAGGAACAACACGGCCGTACCTGCGAGCGCGGCGGCGAACTGAAATGCCGTTGATCGTGTCCGCGTCCGCTCCTTGACAGGCACGGCTCCGTTGGAATCCGCTTGCTGACGCGCGCGGTTCTGTGCTGGAGTTTTTGGCGCGGTTGCTCTGAAAACAGGTGTTGTTGATCTGGGGACAGGCTCGCTGTGTCCACGCGGCGACGGGCTTCGGTGACGAGATACGGAGATGTGTGCGCGCCTTGGGACACAGGTGCCTGTCCCCGGTCGGCATCCGTTTTCATCATTGCGGGTGTGTGCACTCCGGCGCTCATGCTGAGATCTGTGCGGGGTTGTCATGGCTGTCCTCACTTCATGCCGAACACGGTTACGTTTGCCTTGCCGTTGAGAAAGCCTTTGGTGTCGTACCAGTCAGTTGCCACGTCCCCGCGGCGGCCGGCCCGGGTTGAACCACCTTCTGAGAAGCCGAGGCGGAAGCGATAGCTGCGAGCGCGGCAATGATCATGCTGAGTCGAGCTATGGTCTTTTTTCATGGCTGCTTTCTCTCTTACTTGCTACTGGCCCGGGATGTAACAGATGGGCGTTCGTTCTTCAAGTACGTGATCTTGGTTGTGCCGATCTTGCCGTTGAACGCGAATGGCGCCTGGTCGTAGTAGTCGAGCGAGACAGGCGAATCCAAGTCAGCGCCGATATCGAAGGTTGCATTGGATGTGAAGTGGAGCGACATGGCGGCCGGCACCTGGCCTTGCCCCACGACTGCGCCATTGACCTTCAGGGTGACGTTCATAGGGCCTCCGATGCGAGAGGCCAACTTCGATTCAACCTCGATCTTGGCCTTGCCCACGGGCAACTTCTCTTTGGACTTGATCTTCGTGCGTTGAACCTCGAACAGGTTGAACTCGTAGTTGAGGAATCCGTCCTTCACGTAGCATGTAACGCCGCCTGAAAAACCCGCCAGCGCATACAGCACGCCGTTGGCATTCGCCGGCACGTCCACATCCATGACCACGAGGCTGTCGACTTTCCCGAGCTTGGGAGCAGCGGATTCGGGCATTCGCATCATGGGACCCTCGAAGGTCCACTCGGTCAGGGATGAGGCCGGGGCATCTTCCGGATGGAACATGGCCGTGGACCACATGCCGCCGCCGATGGGAAGGTTTTTGTTTTTCGTCGACTCGAGCAAAAAGAGGTCCTTCATCTCCTCGAGCTTTTGCGGATTCGCAGCCGCCAGGTCGTTCGCCTGGCTCCAATCGTCTTCGAGGTTGTAGAGCTCCCACTTGTCTGTCAGGGGCGACCATTCGTGGATGCCCTTCGGCATGCCGCCCACCCACGGATCGCGCGGGCCGGGGGCGCTCGCGAACCAGCCGTCGTGGTAGATGCCGCGGCTAGCCATGATGTCGAAGAACTGGGTCTTCCGCGTTCCCGGCGCCTTGGGATCGTCGAACGCATAGGCCATGCTGACTCCGGCGATAGGATCCTGTTCAAATCCATTCACAACGCGGGGCGGGGTGATCTTCGTCAGTTCGTAAATTGTCGGAACGATGTCGATCACGTGGTGGAACTGCGGCCGGGGCGTAGGATCGGGCTTGATACGAGCAGGCCAGGCAACAGCCATTGGTTGGCGGGTGCCTCCGAAGTAGGCGCCCATCAGTTTGGTTCCCTTATACGGAGTGCTGCCTGCCCAGCCCCATCCGGCGTGGTACATGTTGTCGGTCTTGGGGCCGCCCAGTACGTCAAGCCCGCCGAGCTCGTTCAGCGCCGCGATGTGTTGCGAAATCTTGGTGGGAATTCCGTTCTGCGCCAGTTGCTCGCTGATGGTTCCATTCAGGCCCTCGGATGAGGAGCCGTTGTCGCCCCAGATGTAGAAGATCAGGGTGTTGTTCAGCTTTCCTTCTCTTTCGATCTCGTCGATGACCTTGCCCGCGTTGTAGTCGGCATGCTCGGCAAAGCCGGCGAAGATCTCCATGAGCCGGCGCTGGAATGGTTTCTCGTCATCGGGGATTGAATCCCAGGAGGCCATGGTGGCGGCGCGTGGCGTGAGTTGGGCGTTCTGCGGAATCCAGCCCATCGCTTTGGCTCGCGCGAAGGTGCGCTCGCGATACTTGTCCCAGCCATCGTCGAACTTGCCCTTGTACTTGTCCGCCCATTCTTTGAAGATCTGATGCGGGCCGTGTGCGGCGCCCGGCGCCCAATACATGAAGAAGGGTTTGTCCGGCGCGTAAGCATTCTGCTCGCGAAGCCATCGGATGGCGTCCTGCGCAATGTCCTCCGTGAGGTGATAGCCTTTCGGCTTCTCCTCGGTAACTTGCGTGGTATTGCGCGTCAGAGTCGGTTCGTACTGCGAAGCTTCTCCGGCGAGGAAGCCGTAGAAGTATTCAAAGCCATAGCCGGTGGGCCAGTAGTCGAATGGCCCCTTGGACGTAAGCTGGTCCTCGGGCGTGTTGTGCCACTTGCCCCAGGCGCCGGTGTTGTATCCGTAGTCCTTGAGCACTTCGGCAACGGTCGCCGACGACTTTGGCACGATCCCGCTGAATCCGTCGAAATCGTTGGCGATCGCCGAGATCTGGCCATTACCGACAAAAGTGTGATTGCGCCCGGTCAGCAGTGAGGCTCGCGTGGGTGAGCACATGGCGGTGGAGTGAAAGCGGTTGAAGGAGATCCCTATCTTGGACACGCGATCGAGCGTGGGCGTGTTGATCTCGCCGCCGTACGTGGAAGGTGTGCCCGGTCCCAAGTCGTCCATCAGAATGATCAGGATGTTGGGAGCCCCCTCGGCCAGGTGCTTGGGCTCGACGCGCTTCTTGTAAGTGGAGTCCTTCATCGTCAGCCCCGCCGTGGAGGCAGAAGGCGCGGGCGGAAACGGCAGGACCTCCTGGGCAAGACCGGTAGAGGCAAACGCCAGGCTCATGAGGAAGCTTAACTGTGTGAATGTCTTTGTTTTTCTCATACGCTTTAACCGTTACGTCGAAGACCGAAACTTATCGAGCTATACCTTGAAGGCCACCGACACCGAGCTAGTAACGCTGTTGAAGCGGTTGTTGTGCACGATGTCCGGCAAGCACTTGAAGATGAAGTTGATGGGCATGCCGTGAACCTTGGGCGCCCATAAGACCGCTGGA
>JBAUOG010000139.1:0-7807 GCA_049579625.1 Bryobacteraceae bacterium | reverse complement strand
GTGGTATAGGTGGCATTCCGAGCCACGGCCATTTCGTGACGGTTACGGACGGCCAGTTACCGGCGCAGCCGCAATGAAGTGTCTTATGAAGACGCGTCCTTTGACAATCGTCATTTCAGCGTTACTCGCGGTCGAGATCTCGCGGGCCCAGAGTGTCCCCGCGCTAGAGCGCTTGCCATTCCAGCGCTGGGTGGAAACGCTGAGCCCCGATGGAAAGCAGGTTGTCGCAATCAATCCCCCCAAGGAACGGGCGATTGCCGGGCAGTTTAGTCTAAGCCAGGAAAATATCACCACCGAAATCACCGATGCCTATCGATACGACGGTAACGTAGTGGTTTTTGGGTGGTCCGGTCATTCCAACGGTATTGTAACTGTGATCGACGCAGTCGACGGTAAAGAGAAGCTGCAGCTGCTCGTTAACGAGCGTTCCAGATTCGTTACGCCAAATGGTGCTCTGGTGTACGCACACTGGTTCGTCCCAGGTGCGTTTGAACCCGATGACAGTGTCTGGCTGCTGGATCTCAACCATCCCTTTCCGCAGCCGAAAGTTGTCGTGCCAAATGTCGCTGAACAGGTCGGACTTCAGATCTACCCCTCTGCCAAGGACCCCAAAGGACGGCATACCCTTGTTGCCATGCTGCCAAGCGGGGACGGTCGAACTCTCTTCCTAGCGGACCGACTTGGCGTGGGGCCCGAGTCGCGAGAAGTCTGTTTTGTCGCCATCGATCTGTCGAACCTCAGCAACGTGATGAACAGGCACAACTGTATGGACGAGAAGGCACTATCCGGTTATCCACCCGACCAGATTCGGTCAAGGAACTTGACGATAACCACGTCCGGCGGGTTGCAGTACTCAATCAGAGTTGCCGGCGAAGCCGACAAAGAAGAAAAGTTCGAGGTTGATACGGCTACGCTCACTCCGTCGAAGGCGAAATGAGAACGCACATTTAATCTGTATCGATCAGGGGTAGGGGTTTACGGGTGTGGCTATCTGTCGATGGATCTAACGCAGGATTTAGCTGAGGGCACTAAGACAAAATGTACGGCTGGCCGCGGCTGGCCCCATTTTTTTAGGATTCCCGATGGGCGCCGTGCCGTCAACAGCGTAATACAAGTTCAGGGCTACGACATTCAGTCCGGGATGTTTTTCACCCGTAGCGACTTCCAATGAGCCGGCCCGAAGTCTAGTACGCGGTGTTACTTTCCCGTGATCCACTCAGTTAAGCGGGCTGAGTCGGCGGGGCGTACCGGATTAGGCTGAGGATTCTCAGACGAAACATATTCCTGACCCCATTCTTTTTTCCCGGCCCCGACCCCTTTCGGCCCCACCTCGGCCGCAGCACGTGCGGCATAATGATTCTTCCGGGTGCGCGTAAACAGGCCTGGTCTCCAAAGACGCAATACCCGAGTCCAACATCGAAGCATTGGAACGACGCCTAGGGGCGACCTGGGCGCACCTTCACTCGGCGCGCGATAGTGCGGAGGCGACAAAAGAGCAACTGCGGATCGCCCTGAAACAGTTTGATTCGTCAGATACCGTAATCGTGGTCTCCGGGTCGCTTGCGAGAGACGAGTTCACTCCGGGCAGTGATATCGACTGGACCCTCCTCATCGATGGTTTTGCGGATGCCCGGCACTACGATCTCACTCTAAAAATAGGCATGGTCGTCGAGCGCATCGCGGCGAAGCCCAAAGGTGCTGAGGGAACCTTCAGCGCGATGGTATTCAGCCACAACCTGATTCATGAAATCGGCGGCGAGGACGACACGAACCGGAATACCACTCGACCATTGCTTCTGTTACTGGAATCGGCGGCAGTAGGACGCGAGGATGCTTATCAGCGAGTTGTCCGGAACATCTTGAATCGCTACCTTCTTGAGGATCGCGGCTTCTGGCAGGGTTCACAATTCCGCGTTCCCCGTTTTCTGCAAAATGACTTCGCGAGGTATTGGCGAACGATGGCGGTCGATTTCGCTTATAAGGTGCGGAAACGATCGGGAAAAGGATGGGCCATCAGAAACATAAAACTTCGGATGTCCCGCAAGCTGATCTATGTCTCCGGACTGCTAGCCTGCTATGAATGCCATATGGATCACACATCGGAGGACTGGAGGAAGATCGCGGGCAGTCCAGATCGCCAGGAGCAGGTCCTTAACTACTTTGGCGGCGTGTTCAAGCAGACACCCCTGGAAATAATTGCTGGCATGCTCCTCCGTTTTCCGCACTTAGACGATGCCGCTAATCAGATAATAGGGTCGTACAACGATTTCCTCGGTATCCTGGCGGACAAGGATAAGAGAGCTCATTTGGAGTCGCTTCCCGAGGACAAGGGAGAGCAGGACGAGGTTTACCAAACAGCCAGACACCTCAGTCATACGTTTCGCGATGGTCTCGTGGAACTTTTTTTCGATAAAAAGAGTGGGATGGAAACTCTAACCAAGAACTATGGAGTGTTTTGATGCGACCGATCGGCTTTTCCACGGGTGCCCTTGCTTATGCAGATTTTCGGCGCGGCCTCGAAATGGCCCGTACGGCGGAATGCGCAGCAATTGAGCTTTCCGCACTGCGTCAAGGCGAGCTACTTCCGATGTTAGCCGCGTTAGACACCTTGGACATGACGGCTTTCCAGTACGTCTCGATTCATGCCCCCAGCCAAATCGAGCCCGAATGGGAGGCAAGTGTGTTCCAGTCCCTTTACGATGAGATGTGGCGCGGCTGGCCCGTCGTCGTACATCCCGATACGCTGTTCGACATGTCCCTTTGGCGTCTTTTCGGCCCACTGCTCTGCGTGGAGAACATGG
This sequence comes from Bryobacteraceae bacterium, assembly GCA_049579625.1. GTDB lineage: Bacteria > Acidobacteriota > Terriglobia > Bryobacterales > Bryobacteraceae > CAJCIT01. Next base: position 5,006 of record JBAUOG010000139.1, on the reverse strand, counting down.
ATAAGCGCAAACCCATCGGCAGAACGGCAAGGGAACTCGAATGGATCTTCAGCGAGCTGCCTGAAGCCTCGCTCTGCTTTGACATCGGTCACGCGCGGCAATGGGACCCGACCATGACAGAGGCCTACCTGATCCTGAAACAGTTTGGTTCGAGGCTGCGACAGGTCCATGTAAGTGAGGTCAATACCAGCAGCAAGCATGATCCTCTCTCTTACGCGTCAATCGTGGCCTTTCAGGACGTTGCCCACCTGATCCCGGAAGATGTCCCGCTAATCCTCGAGACCCCAGTCGGGATCGAGGATATAGAGGCTGAGATCGCGAAAGCGCGCGAGGCCCTACCGCTCGATCGCAAGACGATGGTCGCGTGAGTTTGACGCCGGATTCGACGGGGGACTCTCAGACAAAATGTGGCGCTGACCCCATTCTTCTCGGAGCCGTGACTCTCCGTGAAGGTAACCCGCGATGTCTTCGCCGCTTGGCGTAGAATGTCGACTGTGGAGAGTTTGATGCAACGGTAGTTCGATGTTGTCATAGAAGGCGACGATGAAGGCTACTACGTTGCGTCAGTCCCTCAGCTCCCCGGGTGTCATACTCAGGCGCGTTCACTCGACGAGGTCAGCGAGCGCATTCGCGAGGCGATCGAACTGTGCCTCGAAGCGGAGGGTGTGCCTGAGCAGCGCCTTGAGTTCATCGGCATTTAGCGCATTACAATCGCGGCATGAGCCGCAGCCCCCAGGGTCAACGGGCAGCAGCTGATCGCTGCGTTGGCGAAGGGCGGTTTTCGGATTCTTCGCGTCCGTGGCAGTCATCACTTTCTTCGCCATACCGGCGGACTTACCACAGTGGCGCCTGTCCATTCCGGTGAACGATTGGACCTTGTTGAACAAGATCTTACGCGACTGCCAACTCACCGTAGAGGATTTGCTGAAACTCCTGGACGCATGAACTAGCCTCCTGGCGCTGGCGCGCCCGCTCGATATAGGATGAGACGTGCGCAAATTACACCTCGTCCAAGGCGGCATTGCGAATGGTGACAAGAAGTGGATAGAACGAGCTGCACGAAACGGCTTGAGATCCACTCGCAACTGGGTGGTCCCAAAGACGGCACGGATCGGCGACGAGGTGGTGCTTTATATTGGCGGCTTCGGTTTCTTCGCCACGGGTCGGGTCTACTCTCAGCCAACGCCGAGAACCGACTGGCAGAACCGGTATGGCGCTGGCGTGGACTCCATAAAGCTCATCGAGCCTCCCATCTCATTAGGTGCCATCCGGCGCAACCTGCCGGATTTGAAGTGGGCGGTCTATCCTCGCAGCATTGCTACTCCGACGCCGGAGTTGGCCGACAGTATTAAGCAACTAATCAGGACGCGCAGAATTACTGGCATTCCTGATCTCGAGGATGACGCGCTGGACTGGTCTAGTCTTGACGAGCTCAGGGCGGTCGCCTTGCTGTCGCGGCGCAGATTCATCACGCCCAAACAACAGAAGATCCTCTATCGGGCTCGATCAAAGGCGATTCGTCTCTACGTCCTGCGCCGCTCCGAAGGAAATTGCGAGGGGTGTAAGTCTGCCGCGCCGTTCTTGACACCTGATGGCTCGCCGTACCTGGAAGCCCATCATATAGACCGCGTGGCGGACGACGGTCCAGACCACCCCCGTAAGGTCATCGCGCTCTGTGCAAATTGCCACCGACGAGCACATCACAGCCACGATAGCACCGCCTTCAATGGGCGCTTGAGAAGGCGATTGAAGGTCATCGAATGCGAGTAGGGCGCATAATCCGGGCGTGGAGAAGAGATATCCCCACCGTCCGATTCGAACCAGACGCGAGTAGCGACGACGCTATTGCGCGCCCGGACCCAGTAACTTGCGAACCTCATCCGACAACGCAGCTGTGATCGGGCCGAGATTTGTGCTCATTGGTATCGCTGTCAGCCATAGTCGAACCGACCGATCTCCGATCGTTATCTCAGCCTTATGGAAAAGCCTGCCACGCTGTCGCAGGGATTCCCAGCTCTCGTCCGAACAGGGATAGACGAGACATGTGACCACGCTAATGGTTTTGGCAAGGTTCCCGTAGGCAAGAACCTGAAGCAGATCATTGCGATGTTGTTCGCGCAAGTCCTCCTGAACCCGCACCCACGAGTGTTTCTGCATCTCCTCCCAATGACGTTTGTACTTCGCATCGACGATCAGCGTTACTCCGTCGAAATCCATCCATAGGTCCGGCACGAGGGCTTTCTGTGAGCCCAAGTATGGCGGCTCCCAGTTGATTGGGTGGGTAGTCTCGCGCTTTCGTCCGACCTTTAGTCGGCCGCCGGTTCGCCTGGCGACCGAACTGAACACGACTTCTACCCAAGCTTCGAAGAATTGTTGCATTGGCATCTTCCACGGTATGCCCTGCAAGTCGCTTAGGCCGGCGAGGCCCCGTTCTTCAACCGTCCATTCAATTCCTTGCAGACCTTCGCGTAGATGTTTTGTGCGCATTGGCCTTTGCAGCCACATGTCCAGCATGCTTCTGGATGGAATACAAATTGGCACTGTCCGCACGCGTCTTTGCAATTGCCTCGCAAACTCAATCAGCCTATGGACAAATCCGCCGTGCTCCTTTTGGGTTTCCAATGCCGAGATTTGCTTCTCGACGGAATACCGAATTGCACCCTTGAGGTGTCGGTCGTCCCGAAGATCTGGAAATGTGCAAGGCACAGAAAGGAAGTTACCCGTCGACAACCTCTTGGTTGCATACTCTGCCCAATCGATACGACCGCGTGGGGCGCTCCGGTCAACGCTGACCATTTCAAATCGCCTATCCAGAGAATCGAGCAAGGCTGACAATCGCACCAGGATCATGGATGACAGTACCCAAGGCGGAACCCGGCGCTCAGATCGGCGCAGTAGAGGCAGTCGAAGGGGAGTCGGGCCAACGCGCCAGCCCATCTCCGCAAGCATCGGGCCAATTCCCGTCCACGGAAAGCGCGGTTGGATAACCAGACCGTAGTCGGGACGTGCGGTCGTTGGCGAAATGAGCGGGATCGCTCCGACTGAGTTTCCAGCCTGAATGACAAGTGTTACGTCGCGACCGTCGTAGTCCCGGTCGACGCGCACGTCCAACGACGATAACAACGAAACATTCTGGTTGATAAACTGTTCCGCCATTCGTCCGGCGGCAGGATGCGGGTCGCGCAGGTTGCGCAGACCGAAGAAATCGATTGCCGAACGCCGAGCCACACCGTGATCCTCGATTTCCAGGCAAACTTCGTTGACAGGCTTGGCCGCCAGTAGCGGAACCCTGGCGCGGTTGACGGGCGTGGACCGTCTTAAAGAGCGCGTAGCCACTGTAAGTAGCTCCGAATGGGTTCCGCGAATCCCGCGACGTAGCCCTGCGCCAGATACTCTTCCAGCAGCGGCGCCAAACTTACGTTGAGGCTTTGTTTGGCTCGGTCGTTATCCTTTTCCAGAAAGTAGGAGTGTCCAGGAACCAGCGGGAACGCCTCATCGGTCGCGTGCTCCACGAAATGCGAGACCAGTTCTCTAAAAGCCTCCTGCATTACCTGCCCACCGAGTTCGTCAACCACACTCATCCTGGGCCAGAGCGATACGAAGGCGAATCGTCGCCGCACAGCTACGTCCAAAATGGCGATGCTTCGGTCCGCGCTATTCATCGTTCCGAGAATATGCAGGTTTTGAGGGAGAGATAGAGTCCTGTGGAACGGTGGCCCAAAATCGTAGGCCAGTTCAATACTCCTGGTCTTATCCTCAGCCTCTAGCAAGAAGATCGCCTCGCCAAGAATCTTTCCAAGGTCGGCACGGTTAATCTCGTCGATATGAAGGAGAAAAGGGTGCGTAGGGTTCTTAAGGGCGTCAGCAGCAGCTTCCATCAAAAAACCAGGCGTAGGGGCAAAGCGAAGCCCGAGTTCTCCGCGAGTTAACGCCGGCGCAAGGCCGCCGATGAAGTTCTCATATGTCGTGTTGGGATGGAACTGGATGCTTCGCCCGCTTTGTCCATACTCCTCGCGAAGAAGATCGGTCGCCATTCTGGTCTTCCCAGTTCCCGGGGGCCCCTGAATGATGACGTACTTTCGGCGGTGTAGGAGCCCGTGGACCTCTGCTCTATCAACGCCAGGCATTAGGTGTTCAAACCATCCCGCGCGGATTAGCTCTGAACTCTCTAGCGCACCGGACATGGTTTGGTGGCCACGTTCTCCAAACATCAGATCAAGAAACGCTACCGCGGCCATGTCCGTGGCACCGCGATCCTCGGTCGGCTTGTAGAGAGCGTATATTTCTCTCCCATAGCGGTCAAAGACGCTTTTGTAATCGGCCCAATCTTTCTGAACGTCACTCGGAATCGACAGGTCCGTACGCGTCGGGTCCTGCTTTGCCCAAGCGACTCTCTGCCCGCCGCCAGATTTGCGATTCAGCCATGCGCAAATTGCCTGGACCTTTCGAATGTGCCCCGGGCGCCCGAGAATCGCTTCATCGGGCGACAGCCCACCGGTTCCCACAACCAACCCGACCAAGCACGACTGCCCCTCAACCGGGAACATGACGAAAGATAGGCCGCCGTATGCCCCCGACTTCGGATTCGAGGGATGAATGTAAGCTGCGAACGGGACACCTGAGCCTGAGCTTATGCCGGGTGCGCGCAGAGCGGCGTCCTTTCTTGCGTCGGCGCGATATCGTCCATCGGGAGTTCCGAAGAGCGCATCGAAAGCCTTCGCATTCCTGTCGGGCCATTGATCCTGGCTGCCGGAGTGAATTATTTCTACCAAGGACTTCAGATTCATATGACCGCTATTGTCGGACCTACTTAGGTCCAATCGAGTCGGTTCCCAGTTTATATCTCAACTGGAACTTTTTCCCGGTTGAGTTAAAGGGTGCCTCGCTAGGCGGCGTCCCCAATCACCGACCTTCGTACTGGGATGCGCCCACGCTTGGCAGACGAGAGTCCGGATCGAGAGTAGCGGGATGAACAATGGGAGTGAAAAATGGAGACAGGAATACAT
>JBAUOG010000138.1:0-2592 GCA_049579625.1 Bryobacteraceae bacterium | reverse complement strand
TCCGCGAGACGAGCGACAAGGTCGAGATCGAACTCGATGCCCGTCACTTAGTCACGCATGTCCGCACGATGGCGCCTTCGCAGCGCATCACACTGGCCGAACACAAGCCGCCGCGTGGCGAGCGAGTAAAGCTGATCGAGCGGCACCCCGAAGAACAGTCCCTCCTACAGACGGCTCCTGAGATTGCCGGCTATGTGGCGGAACTGAAGCAAAAGGGCCGTAAAGTGGTGGCCTTGTCTCTGCGGCAACTGCTCCGGTTGCTTCGCGAATACCCGCGCGAGCCTTTCCTCGCCGCAGTGCGCGAAGCCGCCCAGTATGGCCTCTATGATCTCGACCGGCTGGAGCGGATGATTCTGCGCCGTGTGGCACGCGACTACTTCTTACTCGATACCGACTATGACTGAAGAACTGGAACAACTGCTGAAGAATCTCAAACTGCGGCGCATGCTGCACGTCTACGACGAGCAACTGCAGGCGGCCGAAAAGTCGAACCCCTCCTATTCGGAGTTCATTGCCGGATTACTGCGCGCACAATGGCACGAGCGGCAGGAGAGCGCGCTGGAGTGGCGCATTCGCAAAGCCAATCTGCCGGAACGCTGGTCACTTGAAACGTTCCCCTATGCGCGCCAGCCCGGGGTCAACCGTAAACAGATCCGCGCCTTCGGCGAACTCGACTTCGTTGCCAAGCATGAAAATCTCGTCCTGGTCGGCCCGACCGGTGTGGGCAAAACCGGACTGGCGTGCGGACTCCTGTTGAAAGCCCTACAGAATGGCCACCGCTGCCAGTTCATCCGCGCGCAGGATCTGTTCGATGAAATGTATGCCTCGCTCGCCGACCGCTCCACCCGCCAGTTACTGAATCGCCTGCCGCGCCTCGACGTTTTACTAATCGACGAGCTAGGGTATTTAAATCTCAAGCCAGAACAATCGAACACCTTCTTCAAGCTGATGGAGGAGCGCTATCATCGCCACTCCACCATCATCACCACAAACTTGATCTATGACGAGTGGCATAGCTTCCTCGGCAATAAATCGATGGTCGATGCGCTGTTGAGCCGCGTGCGGCATTACTGCCACACCGTGACCATTAACGGCCCCTCCTTGCGCGATCCGCAAGGCTGACTTCTGCTCATGGAACAGCGCGAGTATGTGCGCCGCCTGCTGGACGCCTATCGTGCGACTCCGGGCACGGCAGGCGTTGTTCGTCGTGCGGACCGTGTGTTCGCCGCCCAACTGCATGTGCGCGCCGTACCGTTTGAAGTGGTGGAGAACGCTTTGACTCTGGCGGCCGCACGGCGACTGACTCGTCCCACCGATGCTCCGCCGCTCGGCGTGATTCGTTCGCTGGCCTACTTCTCGCCGGTCATTGAAGAAGTCCTGCAAACGCAACCGAGCCCGGAGTACTTCCGGCACTTGCGCCAGCGCATGGCCAAACTCACCTCAGCCCGCTAACCGAGGCTTTATCCAACAGATGGCACGCCTCCGGCGCGGATGATGTTGCAGGCCTGCGCCCGTCTCTCACATCAGCGCGCCTGCGGCGCGGATGATGACCGTGCCCCCAGCGCTTTCTCAATCTTGTTCTGAAAGTGGGCAACTTCTAGCAAACATTACTGGGTAACTTCTCGTGAGCGCTGACGATCATCGAGCCGAATTGGAAAAAGAACTGAGACGTTCTCCTCCTTATGCTCACGTTCAAACGCAGCTTCAACTTCTGTCGCGACCCACGAGCTTTGAACTGAGTTCTTAGACAGGATTATCAGAAGCTTGTCATATATTCGAATGGACTCATCGATTCTGTCCCGGAATTTATCGCCGACCTTCAAATGTTCAGGCGCGAACCAGCAGCGCACACCGGCTGCATGCAAGTCAGTATACAGACGATCCGCGAATTCCTGATCTCTCGCTGAGTAGCTGATAAAGCACGAGTAGAACTCGATTGGGCGCCCCATTAGCGATCGCACATAGGTGATGAATTGTTCGGGTGCGCCACAACCGCGCAAAAAGTTCTCTGGAACCTTTCCTTTTGAATGGAAGATGGTGTCGATACCGATGCTGGAGGGTCCGGTGTGGCGAACAGAAGCTAGCCCTCTAACATCGCTCAGGTCTACATCACCCAAAACAGTCCAACCGAGGCGTGCTCCTGTGATGTCCGCGCCGGCAAGCTTTGTTCCATTCAGCGTCGCGTCGCAAAGATTCACTAGCTGTAAGTTCGCGCCCCGAAGATCGGCTCTTGTCAAATTTGCTCCGTTGAAATTCACTTCCACCAGATTAAGACCATTCAAGCCAACCTCCTGCAAGAAGGCACCGCGTAGATTTGCTCCCTGGACCTCAGCACCGCTGAGCTTTGAACCTCGAAAGTTCGACTCACGGAGATTTGCGTCTCGAAGATTCGCTTGGCTCAGATTCGCATTGACAAAATTCGCTCGACTCAGGTCGGCGCCTTCCATGTCTGCATACGAGTACTGTTGCGCGAAAATCGATGCCGACTAGATTTCGCCCACTTAGACTAGCTCCGTCGAGCTCCGGGCTAACGCGGGTTGTCTTTCTCCATCGGTTCCACGTTTCAGTTCCCTCGGTCAAAATCTCCTGGTG
>JBAUOG010000137.1:0-4394 GCA_049579625.1 Bryobacteraceae bacterium | reverse complement strand
TGCCGGAAGCAAACCAGCGAGAACAGAACTGGCGCGCTTAATTCAAAATCCGGGTTCTCTTGAATCCTGGCCGCAAGGAACTGTGCCAGGCGCAAGCTATCCCGCAACAGAGCGATGACACCCTGGTGTCCGTAATACCGCATCACGTACCAGAGCTTCAAGGCCCGGAAACGCCGGCCAAGCTGCACGCCGTAGTCGTTGTAGTTCACGACCAACGAGTCCTCGGCAGTCTTCAGGTACTCCGCGCTAAGCGACGAGGCCCGCTTGAACACCTCCGGGAACCGCGTATACAAAACGCTGCAGTCCATCGAGACAAATAGCCACTTGTGCGGATTCAGAATCAAAGAGTGCGCCCGCTCGGCGCCGTCCAGAATATGCCGCATCTCCGGAACAATCGCCGCCGGGCCGCCGTAGGCCGCGTCAACGTGCAGCCAAATGCCATAGCGCTCGGCAATCGAGGCAATCTCAGGCACGGGATCAATGCTCGTAATCGACGTCGTGCCCACCGTCGCCACCACGCAGCAGGGCGTTTTCCCGCTTGCGAGATCGCTCACGATGGCTTCTTCGAGCAGTTCCGGCCGCATCCGGAACCGGTCGTCGACTCCGATCTTCCTGACGTTCTCCTGTCCGAAGCCTAGCGTGATAGTAGCCTTCTCGGAGGACGAGTGAGTGTGCTCGGAGAGATAAACCGTCATGCCCGGCTTCATGCCTTTGACCCGGCACCCCGGATCTTTCCACTCCCGGGCCGCGCCGATTGCCTGCAGCACGCCCACCGACGCCGTGTCGTAGATGATGCCGAAGAAGCTCTCACTCAGTTGCAGCCATTGGCGCAGCCAGGAAAGCGTGACCTGTTCCAACTCGGTCGCCGAGGGAGACGACTTCCAGAGCATCACATTAACGTTCATCGCCGCGATCAGCAGTTCAGCCAGTATGCTAGGCGGCGAAGAAGAGTTTGCGAACCAGGCAAAGAAACGCGGGTGATTCCACAGTGTCAGGCCGGGAAATACGGTGTTGTTAAAATCCTCCAGGATTCGCTCGATCGGCTCTCCGGTCTCCGGGGCCGATTTTGGCAAGCGCGCAGCCAATTCTCCCGGCTCTACCTTCGGCAAAACCGGGAACTCGCGCACTCGCTCGAAGTAACGTGTGATCCAATCGATGTGTTGGTAGCCGGCCTCGCGAAACTCGTCCGGGGACATGGTCTTCGCCGGTATGTGGCCTTTTTCGTTCATCCCGAACGCCGCCTCCTGCGTTTCAATTCTCCATCTCCGCGGTTTGTACTGAGCGAGTCTGCCGGCTCTTTTATGCGGCGGACTCTCGCAACACCTGCGGTATCCATTCTGACAGCCACGCTTGATACTCCGTGATTTGCGCCGCGGGTAACGGGACCGCTAGGTGCTGTTGCTTCCAGCCACGAGCCACCGCAGCCTGCTTAATAGCCACGGTCGAGGGGAATCGCTCCACCCACGGCAGGAACTCCTGAAGTCGCGTATTCAGTTGCCCCGCCTTCATCGAGTCTCCCGCAACGCACGCCCGGTCCATCGCCACCATCAGCTCGGGCATCGCCGCCGCCACACCCGACACGATCCCATCCGCACCTTCCATCCTGGCCCGCAGGTAAATGCACTCGTGGCCTGCGAGCAAGCGAAATTCCTGTTTTTTGCGTTGGGACAGCAATGCCTCGAAGATCCCCCACTCGCCGCTCGAATCCTTGATCCCGGCAAACTTGCCCGTTTCCAACAGACTTACTGCGAGCGTCGCTGACATCGGGTTCGTAAAGAAAGGGAGGTTGTAGAGGTAAACCGGCAGTTGTCCTGCGAAGGCCGTCAGGAACTGCGCGTAGAATGCCGCGATTTGCTCGTCCTTGTATCGATAGAAATAGGGCGGCATCAGAAGCACCCCGGAGGCTCCCAAACCGCAGGCGCTTTCGGCAAGCTGAATGGCGCCGTCGAGCGTCGAGTGCGAAACATTGACCAACACCGGCACACGGCTCCGCTTAATGGCTAGCGAACACACTCGCATTCGCTCTTCGGTGTCGAAGTGGACGAACTCTCCGGTTGACCCAAACAGCACCAGGCCGTCAACGCCGGTTCGTACCACCGTGTCGAGGTAGTCGAGCAAGGCTGCGGTGTCGGCCTCAATCGAATCCGGCCGGCGAGGCGTAGCGAGCGCCGCATAGACGCCGGCGGCCAAGTCCACTTTGCGCTGTTTTGCCATCGCAGAATTCAGGTTTCCCTATGCCGCGGCAAGAGATCGCGGCATGAAACCTGATTCTACTTTAACGGCGCACACGGCGAACTCTGGACTCCAGGCAACCGCTCCGTAACCGTCGCGGCTCTGTCGGCTTGGCGAAGGTTGGGGCCGTCAGTAGTCTCGTCCTGAGATTACAGACAAAAGACAAGGCGTGTGGAAACAACAACAATCCAACTGCGTAGGTACTATCGTTTCTCACGCGCTGGCGCCTCATCTGCCCGTTTGCGCTTCGCAGCCCGCAGCACAAGCTCGCGAGGATCCAGCATGTACTGCGGCCGGAAGCGTTTGGTGCTCCATCGGCAGCCGTCCTCAAACTGCAATCCCAGGAAATAGGCCAAGTCCCTATACAGGCAATAGCGGACGGTTGCAGGCATCTCGCCGTCACCGTAGTTTACCGTGATCCGTGTTCCTTTTTGCACTGGTCTTTCTAACTGCACACACGCGCCCGAGAGAGAGATGTCTTCCAGGTTTGCAACATCCCGGTGCCGGCGCCCAGCCTTATCGTTCCAATACACTTCCACAAGCTCCGCGCACATCATTCGCGTATCGATTCTCTGCTCGACGGTCTGTCGTTGCCCGACCTCGCGTCGTTCGATTGCTATGCGTCCGCCCATATTTGTCTAATCGGCTGGCGGCTTGCCGGAGGTTAGCGTTGTTGTGGGAGCTTGGCCCCCAATTCCCTCTGCTCCTTTCTAGCGATTCCACCTGCCGCGCGGTTACAGTAAAGTTGTACGCCATGCAGGTCCGTCCCCGTTACGTACCACCGCCGCCCCAGCCGGAACTAGACCCGCGCTTCCGCGTACCCGTCCGCTTGCTTTTCTACTGCGCCATCGGGTTTGCCCTCTATTTGTTTATCCCGATCTTATTGAAACCGTTGTTCGGCCTTGTCATTGCCGCAACCATCGGTCTTTTCGCTGTCGCCTTTATCACCAACGTCCTGACCATCCGGGTGTTTGACCGCCGCCCGATCAGCGATATCGGCCTCGGCCCACATGGCGCCGGAAGAAACTTCGTCATCGGCATGGTCTGCGGCGGCGGCTCGGCGGCGCTGATGCTGCTGGCCCCAATCCTGGCTGGTGCGGGGCATCTTGTGCCCCGAACGCCCTCAGCCATTTCCTGGCCGAGCCTGCTTTTCTTCCTGGTTGCCCTCCTGTTCGGAGCTGCGGGCGAGGAGGTCCTCTTCCGCGGCTATGCGTTCCAAGTGCTGATCGAAAAAATCGGTCCGTACGCCACTGTACTGCCGGTTGCGGTCTTCTTCGGCTTCGGGCATGCCGGCAACCCGTATGCGACGAATTTGTCCATCTTCAACACCATGTTGTGGGGCGCGCTACTCGGCTATGCGTTCCTTCGCAGCCACGATCTCTGGCTTCCCATCGGACTGCATTACAGTTGGAATGCCGTCCTCCCGCTGTTCGGCGTCAATCTGAGTGGACTTACAATTGAAGTGACGGGATATTCATACAAATGGGATCTTGGGCCTTTATGGAGTGGCGGCAACTACGGTCCGGAGGGTGGCATACTGACCACCATTTTCGTCATCGCACTGTTCTTCGTCCTGCGCCGGGCGCCGATTGTACCCCAGCACAACCCGCTGGTTCCCTCGCTCGACGAGCCGGCCTAGCGACCGCACGATCCTCCGCCATTGCAATTCTCGCCTTGGCGTCCACTTTGGGCGCCTTGAACCTCCGGGCTGGGGACAAACTCAGCTTTGACGAGCGAATCGAATTGGAGCGGGGCCTGATGGCCGAAATCGCCATCTCGAAAATCCTCTTGCCGCGTTCCGCGAAGCCTCTCATCTACTCGAGCGACGGACATTTCGACAAGGCCGCATGGGACAAAGCCTTGCGTGAATCAGGGCCGGCGGCCCGCAGTGGCGATCAGATTCAAATCACTCGCGTCCTGATCGAGTCGGATCGCATCCTCCTCGAAATCAATAACGGCACCAAGAAAGGTACGCATTGGTATGACCACGTCCAGGTGGGCATGGGCGGCTCAACCGCGCCGATAAGCCAAGGCAGCAACAACTCGAATGCGGCGGCCGGCTCGAACATAGCCGTCGTTTTCAAGGGCGGCGTGCCGTCCATTAAATCGTCCGAGGTTAAAGAGATACTCGCGCCCGTATTCGATTTCGACAAGCATAGCGC
>JBAUOG010000136.1:0-5628 GCA_049579625.1 Bryobacteraceae bacterium | reverse complement strand
TCCGCGAGACGAGCGACAAGGTCGAGATCGAACTCGATGCCCGTCACTTAGTCACGCATGTCCGCACGATGGCGCCTTCGCAGCGCATCACACTGGCCGAACACAAGCCGCCGCGTGGCGAGCGAGTGAAGCTGATCGAGCGACATCCGGAGGAACAAGCCATCCTACACGCGGCGCCTGAGATTGCCGGCTATGTGGCTGAACTGAAGCAAAAGGGCCGTAAAGTGGTGGCCTTGTCTCTGCGGCAGCTGCTGCGACTGCTTCGCGAATATCCGCGTGAGCCCTTCCTCGCCGCGGTCCGCGAAGCTGCCCAGTATGGCCTCTATGATCTCGACCGGCTGGAGCGGATGATTCTGCGCCGCGTGGCACGCGATTACTTCTTACTCGATACAGATACCTATGACTGAAGAACTCGAACAACTGTTGAAGAACCTCAAGCTGCGCCGTATGCTGCACGTCTACGACGAGCAACTGCAGGCGGCCGAGAAGTCGAACCCCTCCTATTCGGAGTTCATTGCCGGATTACTGCGCGCACAATGGCACGAGCGGCAGGAGAGCGCGCTGGAGTGGCGCATCCGCAAAGCCAATCTGCCGGAACGCTGGTCACTGGAAACGTTCCCTTATACGCGCCAGCCGGGAGTCAATCGTAAACAGATCCGCGCTTTCGCCGAACTCGACTTTGTGGCCAAGCATGAAAACCTCGTATTGGTCGGCCCAACCGGCGTCGGCAAGACCGGACTTGCGTGCGGACTCCTGTTGAAAGCCCTCCAGAATGGCCACCGTTGCCAGTTCATCCGCGCGCAGGATCTGTTCGACGATATGTACGCCTCGCTCGCCGACCGTTCCACCCGCCAGTTACTGAATCGCCTGGCGCGCCTGGACGTTTTGCTGATCGACGAATTAGGGTATTTGAATTTAAAGCCGGAACAATCGAACACTTTCTTTAAGCTCATGGAGGAGCGCTATCATCGCCACTCCACCATCATCACCACAAACTTGATCTATGACGAGTGGCATAGCTTCCTCGGCAATAAATCGATGGTGGATGCGCTGTTGAGCCGCGTGCGGCATTACTGCCACACCGTAACCATTAACGGCCCCTCCTTGCGCGATCCGCAAGGCTGACTTCTGCTGATGGAACAGCGCGAGTATGTTCGCCGCCTGCTGGACGCCTATCGTGCGACTCCGGGCACGGCAGGCGTTGTCCGTCGTGCGGACCGCGTGTTTGCCGCCCAACTGCATGCGCGCGCCGTACCGTTTGAGGTGGTGGAGAACGCTTTGACGCTGGCCGCCGCACGGCGGCTGGCTCGACCCACCGATGCTCCGCCGCTCGGCGTGATTCGTTCGCTGGCCTACTTTTCACCCGTGATTGAAGAGGTCCTGCAAACGCAACCGAGCCAGGAGTACTTCCGGCACTTGCGCCAGCGTATGGCCAAACTCACATCAGACCGATAGCCGAGGCTTTATCCAACAGAAGGCACGCCTTCGGCGTGGATGATGTTGCGGGTCTGCACCCGTCTCCCACACCAGCGCGCCTGCGGCGCGGATGATGACCCTGCTCCCAGCGCTTTCTCAATCTTGTTCTGAAAGTGGGCAACTTCTAGCGAGCATTACTGGGTAACTTCTCGTGAGCGCTGACGCCTTAGAGATAAGGGATCCGGTTCCGTCATTCTCGATTGTCAGGCGAATACAAATCGGGGCGTGAAAGCTCCGCAGCCAAAGGAATCTGTACATCTCAACCGCTGACCGCTCGCGAGAACCTTTCCACACCGAAGGCTCACCGAGGACAGCAAGCTCCTGCGAGTACCACTCGGCCTTGAATCGATCCATTTTCTTGTCGACGGCTAAACACCCGCGGGGAAGTACTGTGGAATCGAGACGTTCCCCACCAGCGACGATTGTTGGTGTGTCTCCTGCCCGAAAGAACGCTCCGCTATTCCTGCCGTGATCAGTGCGATCATGATCGATCCCACAAAATGCCTAGGCCTCATAGACGTGATCCCTGAATAGTTAGACTCCGAAACGGTGCAGGCGGTGCCGGGACGCCCTTCGGCCCTGACGACCCCGTGGGCCTCTGCCACCGCCGGGACAAGTTTCTGTGAGTAATCGTGTCGCTATCAGGCATTCCAGACGATAACGCCGTGTATCGTTCCCTAATCCTTGGAAACGTCCTCCAGCTTATACTTGAGACCAAGTGGAACGGTCAAACGTCTGTTGCTAGAGGCGATGGAAAACATTTGGTTTGCGTCGCTGACCGGCCCGATCACTGCGGCTTCCGTGCCCGGGCAAGAAGTTTGGTGAGCTCCCCTTCGAGGGATGCGTCGCCTACATGCTGGCTTTGCAGGACGCCATCGGCGTCGATCGTGAACGTCGGGGAATCGCGTTGACGGAGAACAGCCGGGCGATGGTACCCTCATACCCTCCATCGCGATACTGTGGCCAGCTCATTTCGTTTCGCCGATGAGGGCGGGTTGTCACTTTGAAATCGGAAGTAGCCATCACACTCCTACCATGGTCAAGTCGACGACGGTAGATATCGCTTCGCATAAGATGGTCCCCAGCTAAGACGATCGCCGCCTCCGGAGCGACAGAACACTTGAGAATTGACGCGCACCAGCATTTCTGGAAATACGACCCTGTCGAGTATGACTGGATCGACGATGAAATGAAGTCGATCCGGCGAAGCTTCCTTCCTCCCGACCTGGCGAAAGAACTCACCCTCACTGGCCTCGATGCGTCCATCGCAGTCCAAGCGCGTCAGACTGTGGCGGAGACGGAGTGGCTGCTTTCACTTGCACGGACTTACCCATACGTGGCTGCGGTCGCCGGGTGGGTGCCGCTGATCGATCCCAAGCTTCACCTGCTCCTGGATAAGCTGGTAACCCATAAAAAGCTGCGTGCCGTCCGGCATGTACTGCAGGGGGAGCAGGATGAACGCTACATGCTGCGCCCCGACTTCCAGCAGGGTATTCGCATCCTGAGCCACTACAATCTCGTCTACGAGATTCTGATCTACAGCCGCCACTTGCCCCAAACCATCGAGTTTGTCGATGCGCATCCGAACCAACGCTTTGTCCTCGATCACATCGGCAAACCGCCGATCAGAGCGGGTGTGATCGAACCGTGGGCAACTGATCTGAAAAAACTCGCCCAGCGTCCTAACATCTTGTGCAAGGTTTCCGGAGTCGTAACGGAAGCTGTTTACCACGGGTGGACCAAGGCCCAGATTCTTCCCTACCTCGATATAACGCTCGAAGCATTTGGCCCCAGCCGTCTGATGTTTGGTTCTGATTGGCCTGTCTGTTTAGTGGCCACCACGTATCAGAACTGGAATACGCTGATCAGGGAATGGTCATCGAAGCTATCCGCACCGGAGCAGAATCGGCTCTTTGGCGAGACGGCGGCGGAAGCCTATGGGTTGACTCAGCTTCGCTAGGACTTCCTGACGAAATCCGTCAACACGGCCTTTCGTAGCAGCTTTGGCGGAAGCAGATCCTGGGACAAGATGAAGTCATGGAACTTCTGAACGTTGAAGTGTTCCCCGCTTCCGTTCTCCGCCTCCTTGCGTATTTCGCGCAAGCGCAGGTAGCCATCGAAGTACGAAACAGCTTGGCCCGGGCTGCGAAACGTGAAGCGCTCCAGCTCTTCCGTGGCGAGAGCCTCTGACAACACCACGTCGTGCTGCATCACCTGCATGGCTTGCGCGGGCGTAATCTTTCCTTCTTGGAGTTCCGGATCCAGAAACGCCCGGGCTGCCCGCTGTAGCCGCATTTGCAATGAGATCAGCTTGCCTTCGTCCGTCAGGTGCACTCCACCTCTCCGTCCCGGAAGTTCCGGAAGTTCCCGTCCGGAAGTTCTCTGTACTCAGGATTGAAGGTGATAACGCCGTTTGTCAGGATCTATCCGACGAAACCTCGGGTGGCGATTCTTTGGAAGACCTGAAAGCGAATGGCTACCTCGCCGCTTGATCGGTGGCGGCCACCGCGGGACGGTCCCCTTCGAGCACGGCCCTCTGTACGAGTGGCCGACCACTCGCTCACAGCGCGCAGGACAATTCCCCCAAACGCCTTTGGGGCCAGGAGGAGCGCATGCGCAAGGTTATCTCCGCTGGCCCGGCATCAGTCTACTTAGCGTGGCGTGTCCGAAGTGCGGAAGGTCTTTTCCTGTCCATACGTGATGAGGAGTGGGTGTTGGACCAGGGCTCGGAATTCGTAATCGCGATTCAGCGCGAGCCCGCTCAGAGCGTACTCGAATTCTCCAGTGGCGGTACGAGCGGTTGTTGGCAGGTCGGTCCAGGGCTCAGTTCGTTCAGAGAGGTCTGTACCGTCCTTCTTCAGCCGGAACTGGAAGCCCACCTTCACTTCCTCCACATTCCCCATGTTCGTCAGGCTGCCGTGGAGAGTCTCAGTGGCCGTGGCCGGAACCCATTCGGCAGCCAGCGTAGAGACCTGCGGTGGATACATGGCGGGTTCGACGTTAGTCAGTTTCACCACGAGGGGGTTCGGCCAGCTCCGATCGGTGTAGAGCCGCTGTGCGCGGTAAGCGATGATATGCAGGCCGCTGCCGTCTTGCGTGAACGTCGTTCTGGGCTTCACTTCAGGTTTATATTCGACGATAGTGTCTGACTGGCCCAGGACGGAGACCGTCGTCTGTGGAGTCGCCTTGACCGACCGAAGCACAATGGTTTTCGAATCACCCAATCGCCATTGCTCCTCACGGGTAATGAAGGCGTAGACGGTTTGCTCGCTTTTCTTTTTCGTAAACCAGACGTTGTTCTCGTTGGTGATCACCCAAGGACGCACGTCACGAATTGCTTCGCCGTTCACGAAATTCCAAAGGGCAATCTCGCGCAGGCGCGCATCCTGTTCATCTGGGATCGTTCCATTCGGCTTAGGGCCGATGTTAAGAAGCAGGTTGCCGCCTTTGGCTCGGGTCTCGATGAGTGTGTCGATCAGTTCTGTACCGGACTTGTATAGTTCATTTGTGGCTTTCCAGGGCCACTCAGTGCCCATGGTGAGATTGCCTTCCCATGCTTCAGCGAGGGCAACACCCGGGGTGTATTGCTCGGGGGTTTCCATCACCCCGCGAGTGATGACGAGGTTCCGTTGAAGCTGCCATGCGTAGTCGGTGAGTTTCTCGGCAGGACCATCGAAGAACAGGTAGTCTATAGGGCCGTAGTTGGTCAGCAATTCCTTCAACTGACGCTGGGTGTAATCCATGAACTCGGGGATGTCCTGCGGATAAACACCTCCGACGTGGCGATTGATGGCGATGTGGTGTTGGTACAGCCACCAGAAGTCGTCTGGAGAGAAATAGATGCCAATGGCGATACCCCGTTTGCGAAAGGCCGTGACAAGGGCAGCCAGCACATCTTTCCCGTAAGGAGTGTGCATCACGCTGAAGTCCGTAGTCCGCGTGTCCCACATGCAGAAACCAGCGTGGTGCTTGGCCGTAAACACAACGTACCGAAAGCCCGCGAGCCTGGCAAGACGTGCCCAGTCGTCGGGCTGGAACCGTTCGGGATTGAAGTAGCCCGGAAGTGTTTCGAAGAAGCGCTGAACGTAGTCGGGGGAAGCGCCCACGAGGGAATGCGAGATGACGCCGCCCAGCGTTCCATCAACTCCCCAG
>JBAUOG010000135.1:0-14850 GCA_049579625.1 Bryobacteraceae bacterium | reverse complement strand
CTCCACTTATTCGCGCGCAGTTATCCATCACAGATCTCCGCATGAGCGCCGGAGTGCACTACACCCGCAATGATGAAAACGGATGCCGACCGGGGACATGCACCTGTGTCCCAAGACGCGCACACATCTCCGTATCTCGTCACCGAAGCCCGTCGCCGCGTGGACACAGCGAGCCTGTCCCCAGATCAACAACACCTGTTTTCAACGCAACCACGCAGGCTCAGACGAGCGGTTGGCTGCGCATGGGGTTTCCAGACAGATTCGCCAGCAAGCGTTCTCCTGCCTTTTCATCAGCGCCTCTAGCGTGCCCGCAACGCCGTGATGATCTCAGTACGGGCTGCCCGGCTGGCTGGTAGCAAGCCTCCCGCAGCTCCGATCAGGAGAGAGAACGCCAGACCAGCGAGCATCACCTGCGGTGAGACATGGAAGTTGAAGGTGAGCGTACTGAAGGTTCGGTAGCTGCTGATCTCCGTGCTCACGCGGTTGAGCGGGAGTGCCAGCAGGCACCCCACGATGCCGCCCATCAACGACAGCACGAGGGACTCGGCCAGGAAGCTGCCGAGGATCGCCGCTCGAGTGAAGCCGATTACACGCAGCGTGGCGATCTCAGCCGTCCGGCGAGACACGGCTGTGTACATGGTGTTCATGGCGGCGAAAGCACTGCCTATGGCGAGAATGACAGCCACAAGCGTCCCCATAAACTGCACCGGAACCGCCGAGCCGGTCTGGTCGGCGTAATACTGGCGCTCGGGAATGGCAGAAACATTGAAGCGCGGATCAGCTTCAAGCGAGCGCGCCAGCGCCTGCATCTCGCCCGATTTCGTTCGCACCAGCAGCGAACTCAAGTATCCGGCGCGGTTGTAATCCGCGCTGATCTGGTTCAGGTCTCCCCAGATTTCACCGTTGAACGGCGTGCGGCCCGCCTCAAAAACACCCACCACGTTCCAGTCGCCGCCGCGGCCGAAGGTGAGCGTCTTGCCAACCCCGGCGTCGGGGAATCTACGGGCGATGGATGCCCCTACAATCACTTCACGACGGCCCGGCTCAAAGTTCCGCCCGCTGATGATGCGCAGGTCTGGGCGCAGCTGGAAAGCGGCCGGGGTAACCGCGCGAACATTGAAGTTCCGATCTTCTCCCTTTGTCTCGTCACCAATGTTGATGACAGTGACCATCTCGAGCGAGGCCAGCGGCCGGCCATTCGCATCGCGCTCAATGCCAGTGTGTTCGCGAATATCCTGGTAATTCGTCCGCGAAACGACGCTGATCAATTCGGCGGTGGATCCCTTGCGCACGATCAGCAGATCGCGATCGCCGCCCGTGGCCTCAAACGAGGTTCGCAACCCCTGCACCAAGGCGAGCACGGCCACCAGAACGAAGACGGAGAGCGCGATACCCAGGGCGGTCATCAACGAAGTGACGCGCCGCTCGGCGATGTTTCGAAGATTGTAGGTGAGCGGAATGGGCATTAGTCTTCACCTAATCCGTTACTCGCAGGCAGTCGAGAATGCCGCGATGCGAAGCCGCCAAGGCGGGGAAGGCTGAGCTGATAACACCAAGCACGGCGGCCAGCGCGAGTGATGCCGCTAACAAACCGGCCGGCAAGACGAGAGCCTTCAAATCGACGAAGATGGCGGGTGCGTGGCGGAGCACTGCGATGATCAACTCCGCGACAAACAAGCCAACGGCGCCGCCCGCGAGCGCAACAGCAAGCGATTCACCAACAAACAGCTTCACAATGAATTCGTCGCTAAAGCCGAGCGTCTTGAGGATGCCGATTTCAGGCACGCGCTCGCGCACGCTCATGGCCATGGTGTTAGCTGACACGAACAGAGTCGCCAAGGTCAGAGACACACACAAGGCCAATAAGAACAATTTGACGTTACCGATGTAGGCAAGGAAACTCAGTTGCAGGCTCTTTTCGGTCTCGGTCTTAGTCTGGTTCGTCGCGTTGCGAAAGAGCGCATCAATAGACCTCGCAACCGGGCCTGTGGACTCGGGGCTGTCTACCGTGACCGCATACATACTGACGAAGTTCTGAGCGCCGCGGAATACCGCTTCGTTCAAGTAATCGAAGTGGAAATAGAGGTATTCGTTATAGCGCTTGGCGTCGTAGAAGCCGCGCACCACCAGATCGAGCGTAGCGGGGAAGATGTCGCCCACCAGCGTGATGTGGTCCCCCACCTTGACACCCAAGCGCTGGGCGAGAGGCCGTCCGAGAATGCAAGACTGGCGCTCGCGGATGAAGGCCTGCTGTTCGCCGGCTGAGATCTTGTATTCGGGATACACCTTGAACAGCGTCGGCGGGTCAACGGCGAAGCGCGCAAACATGTTTCGAGATTCGCGCTGGTCTTTGTAGATGCCACCGAACCATTGGTACTTCATTACCTGGCTGACGCCTCGGACCGAAGCGATGCGGTTCTGATACGAGAGCGGCACGGGGTTTGTGAACGAAATGCGATTCCGAACAATCAGCCGGAGCGCCTGGTCCGGATCGGGCGGCATCAGAAAGAACATCCGGTACATCGACATCAGCACGCCCAGCATGCAAAAGGAAACCGCGACGCTGACGGTCGTCAGCAGGCTGCGTCCGGGATTTCGCAGGACGTTCTTCAGGACAAGCGGCATGGCACACCAGTCCATGATTGGTTGAGCAATCAACCAGCCGGAGCGGGGCTTTTGTTTTGTTGCGTTTAGGCTGGAGCAGTCGGCTGAGGCGCAGGGTGCGCTGCGCGAGAGTGCTCAGCTGTTAGCGCGGCGGGCGATGGGTCGCCCTGACTCTCAACCGCGGGCGTTGTGGAGAGCTTTAGCGCAGCTTCTTCTCTTTCAAGTACGCGAGCAAGGTGGCCGGGTCGTCGGAGATGATCGCATCCACGTTCGCCGCGATCAGTTTGTCCCAGTCCGCCGGGGTGTTGGCCGTCCATGGAACCACTTGCAAACCGGCGGCATGAGCGGCAGATACTTGCTCGGGCGTCACAAGGTGATAATCCGGCGAGATGATGGTGGCCCCGGCTTCGCTGGCAATCTCGACAAAACTGCGGGCCTTGCCTTCATATAGGGCCGACAGCCGGATCTCGGGCGCCATCGTTCGCATGGCGTGTAGTGTTCGGAAATCGAAAGACTGCAGAATCACGCGGCTTTCCAGGTGATGCCGTCGAATCGCGGCTAGTACCAACTGGCTGAACTGCTCGGGGTCTGGCGTAAGCTCCGGCCGGTCGGCAAAGATCTTGGTCTCGACGTTGAAATCGAAACGGCCCATCGGCGCGAGATCCAGCACTTCATCAAAGGTTGGGATTCTTGTCCCTTGGACCGTCACCTGGGTTTCGAAGCGAGGATTCTGCAGCGAGCCACAATCGTACTGTTGAAGCTCGGCCAGGGTCAACGTGTGGATCGGTACGCCTGTCTTGCCGCCCGTGCAGATCGAGGGATTGATCAGTGGGTCATGCGAGACCACCAGAACGTTGTCCTTGGTGACCGCCAGATCGAGTTCCAACACGTCGACGCCCTGCGAGATCGCGTAACGGAATGCCGGGATGGTGTTCTCAGGACGCCGAGCCCGTGCGCCGCGATGCCCGTGAACAAGGATTGTCGGACTGCCGGCAGGTGCTGCCATGTTCGCACTTAAACTCATCGAAAGGCCCAGGCTAAACAGGCCGGCAATCAGGCCCGCACGTCCGGCGCCTGACATATCGCCCTAGAGACCGTTGGCTCGGGTGGCGTTCAGTGCCGCCATAGGAGTTGTCCCGCTGGTCTCGAACGTCTTCGTACCGTTACGAAGCACCTCGAACTCGAGGGGTTGGCCCGGATGCGCGTGCTCAATTACCGCTTCATACAGGCGGCGCCTGTGCATTTCTTCGCCCTCCACCCGGCGAACCACGTTCGCGGTAGCTTCTTGCCACGTAGCGGACGGCACGGTGCGATAGCGCACCAACCAATTGGCATCGCTATCGGGCGAGAGCCATGTGACAGCCGCCAATCCGGCTTCACTCGCCGACACCAAATGTGGCTTCTCTACAAAGTATTCATGGGAGGCTGTTGCGGTGACGCGCACCAGAGAAAAAATCAGGGCCAAACCGAAAACCGCCGGCATAGCCAAAGTGGAAAAACCTGGAAGGGACTTCATGTGTGCAAACGCTTACAACTGAACTCTAGCACTAGTAAGTATACGAGGAAAAGTTGCCCTTTGGGTGGAATGGAGACGGCTGGATGCCGCGAAGAGAACGGTGCACCACCAACCCATTGAGAGCACTGGGGTTAAAGCGGCGGCGCCGCGATACGAGAGTCTTTTAGGTGAAAGAAACAACAAGTTCGTGTCCATGCCGGCTGAGCTGAGGAGCCCGCGCCGCGACATCCGCCATAAAGGCCCGCTTATCGGGGGGAGAGATCAGTAAATCGCCCGAAGCGCCGTATTGGAGCTGAACTCGATCGAGGGACATCGCCAAGGAACTTCGGGAGTCTGAGGAGGGCCGAACCATTGTGATCTCTGAATAAGGGATGGTTCTCTTCGACAGGCCGGCACGAATCACGAGCGCCGCGGCGGTTGTCTCATACGACTGCGGATAACAAAAACCGAAGACCAATACGATGGCGCCTGCGCCCGCTACATACAACCAGGGACTGTGAGAGGTTGCCGCCGCAACAAAAGGCGCGATCATTCCGGCGAGGATTGCGGCGCCGATCCACCAGTCGATCTTGGCCTTGTATTTCACCGACCCCTCTGTTGCCTAGCTTACGACAACGAGTGGGCTGGCTGGGATTCGGGGTAGTCCTCGGGACCGCTGTGCGGCTCCCGTGGAGGCTCGGACTCCGCTGTGCCGGATTCGCGTTCAGCCTGGGCTTCCTGGGCTTCGATCGCATCATCGTACGGCTGGAAGAACGGGGTCACAACTCCCGGAACGTCTACCGCCATGGCCACGGGATCTTTACCTTCGTGAAACTCACACTTGCAGCAATCGCTGCAACACAGGCACCGTTCGCAAATGTGGTTCGCGCACGCGTCTTTCGTGCAGTAGACGCATATGTTGATGGACGATTCCGAGCAGATGGAACAGTAGAACACGATACCTCTTCGATCCAACCACAGCAAGTCCGGCTCCGACCGGAAAGGACACCCGCTCACTTGCTCTTCGACTTCTTGGGAGGCGGCGGAGCTTCTTTGCTGATCATACCGCGGCATCGCTGCGCTTCCTGATCCGCAATTTTGAATAGATGCTCCTTGTTTACGGACAAGTCCACCATGTAGGTGCGGAACCGTTCCCGATCGTTGAAGTTTCTGGCGATTAATTGCTCCAACTGCTCGGCGACGGTTCGCTCGCCATACTTGCGCACACCCTCCAGTAAGGACCGCTCGGTCGATTCCAGCGCTTCCATCCGAAAGTATGCATCCAGGCAGGCTGCAATGCTTTCGGTCTCCAGGCTCAGCTTTTGCACCGAGCTCTCGGCGTACTTCAGTTGGTCCTGTGCCGTATGCCACTGGCTGATGTAGGCGCTGGAAGCGCCCTTCTGGTCGTACCACGCCTGGGGATCGATGGTCTCCAGCAAAGGCTTCAACTGTTGATTCCGGCTGTTCAGTTCGAAAAGCAGCTTGCGCGCATCCCACGGCGTCTCGATGCCCGTCTCGGTGCTGGGCTGGCTTGCCTGAGCCGGGGGCGACTGCGCCTGGGCCCCGGCGCCCAAGATTAGAATGCCGATCACCACAACAAAAAAACCACACCAATTCATATGCCAATTGTCGCGCGCTTGCGCCAATGGTTCAGCCTCTCGACATCGATCGCCGAAGCCGCGAGCCTTGGTGCCAATCCCGATCACTTTGGCGGGCTGGGATCACTGGGCGACGGATTCGCTGCTTTGCGCGCTTCCTTGTCTTCGGCCTTCGCGTCCGTCTTTTGCTGCGGATCAGGCGGATGCGGCTGATCGTCGCCGTAACTGAGGACGACGACTTTTACCCGCTGGCGGCCGAACTCCTTTGCTTCAGCGTGGCTGGGCATGTAGAGGTCGATGTGGTGGCCGTCCACCTTCCCGCCGGTATCTTCCACCGTGTATTCGCCCGAGTATTGTCGGGCGCCATACACACGGATGCGGCTGTTGAGCGGCAGTATCTTGCGGTCGGCCGCCACGGTCCCCGGATGCGACCATTTGCCGGACGCGCCGGTGCCTTCCACCGAATACGCGGTAGCGATGAAGTAACGTATAGTGGGCCGCCGCGGCGTTTGCGAAGAGGGTTTCGATGCCCAAGCGGGAATCAGAAGTGCGGCCGCAATCAGGGCGGCGAGTCGTATTCGCGTCATAGAGGGCATCCCTGCACATTGGATGCGACCCCAGCCAGGTTGTGACAATGTGACCGCCTCGCAAGAGTATCCAATACCTGCGTCTTCGCCGGTAGTTTTCCGCGCCCGATCCGTCGGGAAACCTGGAAACTTTCTGAGCGGGCTAGTGGCCCGTTCTGAAGCGTGACGCTCCGCCAGACATGTTCTGGGCAACCGTCGACTCGCCGCCATCGCCCACAAAATCGTGATCCGGAATGCGCTTGGTGGCGTAGACCGATAGCGCGTCGACGATGGAGCGGAAGACGTAGCGATACAGCGAGCCGCGGTCAATCTTGCGGGAGATCGACTCGTTCTTGTGAACGGAGATCGCATCGCCCGCTTTCACGACCGTCGCATCACTGCTGGGGTGGATGGCGTGCTGCACGATCACTTGCCCTTGTTGCACATCGACGCGCGTGGTTCCATCGTCCTCTACGTCGATCGTGATGGAAGCGTTGGCACGCGCCGTGATCACCACCGTCTCGGTGAATACTCGCTGAACGGCGCTCCGCTGAGCACCGAAGCGAATGTCCACTTTTACGCGGCCTTCCTCAATGTCGATCAGGTCGCCGGCGCTGGCAGCATTCTTACGAAAGTAGACGCGCGACCTGGAGAAGATCTCGAAAGTCGTGCCGCCCAGCACTTCGAACCGCGCCAGACCATCCGGACCGGTCGTGATCATCTGCTGCACGGCGACGTGTTCGCCGGCGCTCAAGGCCCATGGCAGTTCCTGCCCGTTTACACGTGAAACCTGCCCGTCCACATAGGTAGCGCGCGCGTCGTTGTCTTGCGGGGCGGAATTATCCAACTGGCATTCGGCAACGAAAGGAATCAACAATGCCAAAGGAACAAACAGGATGATACGGGTCAACTGCGCTCCTTCCAGTTGCCCCGGACTGCTCCGCCCAAGGCTCGATTGAGTGCGAACGCGAAGGCGTACACACAGCCTCAGGCTAACAGAATATCGGGCGGCGCGAACAGGGCAGGAGCACGCCTGGCACTGCAAACCCACATGCTCGTGCGATAGTCAAAGAAATAGAATTGGGCGGATTAGCTGCGATTAAGCTCACGGGCTAAAGCCGGTGCCACGGGAGTTTTCTCGCAGCTTCCGCACCCTGCTTGAGTGAGATTGAGTCTGATTGGCATGCGCATAGGCATCACGTGTTATCCCACATACGGCGGGAGCGGCATCGTCGCTACGGAACTTGGGCTGGAGCTGGCGAATCGCGGGCACGAGGTTCACTTCATCACCTACGCCAACCCGATTCGCCTCGATCCCGATACACCGCGGATTCATTACCACGAAGTAGAAGTCTCTACCTATCCGCTCTTCCAGTACCCACCTTACTGCCTGGCGCTCGCATCGCGCATGGCTGAGGTCGCCGAATGGCATCAACTGGATCTGTTACATGTCCACTACGCCATCCCGCATTCCATCTCGGCGTTCCTGGCACAGGAGATGACCACCTCGCGGCGCCTGCCGTTCATCACGACCTTGCACGGCACCGACATCACGCTGGTGGGCGCCGATCGTTCCTACCTCCCCATCACACGCTTCTCGATCAATCGCTCCGATGGTGTCACCACCATCAGCGAATACATGCGAAAGCGAACTGTCGACTTTTTCGGGATTCAGAAGCCGATTGAGGTAATCCACAACTTCGTCAATTGTTCGCTCTACAAGCCGTGCCCGGAGGCCCAGGCCGGCCAGAAGCGGATCATGCACATTTCCAACTTTCGGGCGGTTAAACGAGTGCACGATTGCGTCCGCGCTTTTGCGCTGGTACGCCAACATGTCGATGCGGAACTGGTGATGGTGGGCGACGGCCCGGAACGGAGTTCGGCCGAGGTTCTGGCGCGCGAACTGGGCGTGGAGGGCTCCGTCACGTTCCTGGGCAAGCAGAACCATGTCGAGCGCCTGTTTCCGCGAATGCATGCGCTTCACCTTCCTAGTGAGCTGGAAGCCTTCGGATTGGCCGCGCTGGAAGGGATGGCCTGCGGCGTAGTGCCCGTCGCCACCCGGACGGGCGGAGTCCCTGACCTGATCACGGAGGGTGTCGACGGCTTCATGGAAGAGGTGGGGAACATCCCGGCGCACGCAGCCCGTTTGACGGAACTGCTTACGAACGAAACCCTTCGCGGCCGGATGGCCGACGCCGCGCGCAAAACCGCCGAAAGCCGTTTCGCCACGGAACTCCTGATTCCGCGCTACGAGGCGTACTACCGGTCGGTCTGCGAGTCAGGAACCGAATCAGCCATAGTGGAGTCTAATGTAGTACAAAGCTCTTTTTAGCAGCGGTTTCCGGAAAGCAAGGATTACAATTTCAGTAACGGAGTAGGGCTTGGCCGGCGTTTTAAATGCTCTTTCGATTCTTGGTGGCCAGTCCAGCGGACTTTCCGCTGACGATGCCCGGCTTCTGCGCGGCCTGCGTTCGGGAATCGAGGAGGCCTATGAGGAACTCCTCGCGAAGTATCAGCAGCCGGTCTACGGGATGGTCTACCGGTTACTTGGTAATCAGAACGACGCCTGCGACGTTGTCCAGGAAGTGTTCGTTAAGGTGTTTCGCGGCGTAGCCTCATTCCGCGAGAAAAGCAGCCTGCGTACCTGGATCTACCGCATCGCTGTAAATGAAGCGCATAACCACCGCCGCTGGTTCAGCAGGCACTGTAAACGTGAAGTTGCGATCGATGGAGATGAAGCGGACCACTGCCAGGCATACGATTTCGCCACCGATCCAGGCCGGTCGCCATTCGAATGCGCTTCCGACAGGGAAACCCGGCAACTGGTCGACAATGCGCTGAAGAACATCAATCCGACGTTTTGCGCCGCAGTTGTACTTCGGGATATCGAAGATTTGAGCTATGAGGAGATTGCCGAGATTCTCGATGTCTCGCTCGGCACGGTTAAATCACGAATACTCCGGGGCAGGGGTGCCTTGCGCCGCGAGTTGAATCAACGTCTTGAACCCGGCTACATCGCGGCTTTTTCGTAAGCGATGGAAAGAAAGTCATGCGCCTGACCTGTATCAGAGCTCTACGACGATCGACGACCTATCTTGACGGCCGGATGCGCGGTCCACAGCGCGCCCGCTTAGCCGCTCATTTGCGGGAGTGCGACGCCTGTGCAGGTTATTTTGAGCAAGTGTCTTACAACCGCGATCTGCTGCGTTCCACGCCCAGCCCCAAAGCGCCGGAGCACCTTACTGCTGTTCTGCAGGTTATTGCGTCCCGGGAACGCGACCTGATCCTCAATAGCGGAGGTTCGCGGCTTAGAGCCCTTCTGGAGCAATGGCGGTTCCGCATTCAGGGCTTAATGCGACCGTTTGCGTTGCCTGCCACTGGAGGCTTGATCTCCAGCTTTGTTCTATTCGCCACTTTGGTTCTTACCATTGGCACGACGGCGCGCGTGGTTTCCTACGACGTACCGCTGTCGTACAATCCGCCCCGCGTCGAGGCGACACTGGTGCCTGTTGAGCTGCGCACGCAGGACATCACGGTGACTATGAGCCTGGATCACAACGGGAAGATCACCGAATATGCCGTGGCCGAGGGCAAAGCATCGTTCGCGGGCGACTCCTCCAAGCTCTTGACGCCGAACATTTCCCTGCCCTCCGTGCTGGGTGTAGCAGAGCCCATTTCGGGAGATATCCAGATTTCATTTCGGCCGCTCGGTTTCCGACAGTAATAGCGTCCTTCGGTTGCTCTAAACTAGGGCTTGCCTCGCAAGCTTGGTCAGCACTTTCTCATCCGGGATTCCGTTCTCGAACGCCTTG
This sequence comes from Bryobacteraceae bacterium, assembly GCA_049579625.1. GTDB lineage: Bacteria > Acidobacteriota > Terriglobia > Bryobacterales > Bryobacteraceae > CAJCIT01. The sequence goes on along the minus strand of JBAUOG010000135.1, from coordinate 4,775 downwards.
CTACGGCAGCTTGTCACGACCATCCATCGCGAGTTATCGAGATCGGCCCCGGCCGTGGAGCGCTGACGCGGCATCTGCTGCCGAAGGTTGCTGAGCTGCACGCCATTGAGCTCGATCCCACGCTGGTCGCTTATCTTGAAGAGAAGTTTGCGGGCGAACCCAACCTGACGGTTCACCACTTGGATGTGCTGCAGGCGAATCTCGCCGAATGGGGACCGGCGGTCATTGCTGGGAACCTGCCGTACTACATCACGTCGCCCATCATCGACCGGTTTCTCGAGCTCGACGCGGCCGCGTTCCCGTCCGCAGTCTTCTTGATCCAGTGGGAAGTCGCCGAGCGGCTGCTTGCTATGCCCCACACCCGGGCCTACGGCTATCTCACCGTGAAGACACAGCTGGCGTGTGATGTCCAGCTGGTGTGCCGCGTCCCACCGGGTGCGTTCCTGCCGCCGCCCAAGGTTGATTCCGCCGGCGTGCGACTGGTGCGCAAACAGGATGCTCTCGCATATCCGGAGGGGCTGGTGATGTTTGTCGGCCGCTGCTTCGCCCACAAGCGGAAGACGCTGCGAAACAACTTGAAGGCGTTCTATCCGGCCGAGGCGCTAGAAGCGCTGCCCGAAGCCGGCCTTCGCGCGGAGCAGATATCGGTGCCGCAGTTCGTGGACCTGTGGCGCAGGTTGTCACCCGTTACTAAATAACGCCATCTTCCCCAGCCTCTTGGTGTTTCCAACACCGAAAGCGTGAGCGTGAGAGTGTATGAGAACTCCAGCACTGAACCGCGAGCGTCAGCCAGCGGTCCAAACGGAGCCGTGACCGTCAGGGAGCGGACACACAAGCTTCGGAAACTCAATAACGACGGATCGAAGCTCTCCACATCGCTGGATTTTGGTTTTTCCTGGAATGATTCTCGTCGTCGCATGCGCTTCATCCAATGTTTACGGGCCCCGGGGACAGATTGCGGGACATTCCAACCTTTCGCCAAGCCTACCGAGCCGCGACGGTTACGGGGCGGTTGCCGAGAATCTGTGCCAACGCTCCAGCGCCCACTCCGCTTGCTAATGGGATTTCACACGGACTCGTCAGCGAGCGGATGCTTCGCGTAAAGGGAACGGACTTTAGTATGGACAGTGTCTTAGGGGGCGGGCGGACCACCGCTCGATATCAAATCATCCGCGTTTATCGCCGTTCATTCGCGGCCATAATCTGAATTCCTGACAACTTCTTCTTGCGCAACGTCCATCAGCCGCGCGTTAGGCGCTTGCGCGCTTCGAGAACATCCCGCAGCGCTGCTTCGGTCGAGTTCGCGAGTGCGGTCAAGTGGCCCATCTTCCGGCCCGGTCGCGGCGTCAGTTTCCCGTAGAGGTGAAGCTTTACGTTGGGCATTCCCGCGGCCGCTTCCCAATCCGGCTCGCCATCGGCCCAGATCTCACCCAATAGATTGGCCATCGCTGCGGGCGTCAACTGTTCCACCCCTCCCAGAGGCAGGGCGCACGTGGCGCGCAGTTGTTGCTCAAACTGGCTGGTCACGCTTGCATCGAAGCTGAAGTGGCCCGAGTTGTGTGGGCGCGGCGCCAGTTCGTTGATCAGCAGCGTGCCGTCCTTCTTCAGGAAGAACTCCACGCAGAGCACGCCGACGACATCGAGCGCTTCCATCACAGCGCGGGCGATCTCAACTGCCTCGCACGCCGTCTTCTCCGGCACTCGCCCAGGAGCGATGGTCAGGTCCAGGATGCCTCGCACATGTTGGTTCTCGACGGCGCCGTAATGCACGAAAGAACCGTCTTCGGCCCTCACCGCTACGACGGACAGTTCCAGCTCAAACGGAATGAACGCTTCAAGCACCGCCTCACGTTCTCCGACGCCTTTCCAGGCGACAGCCAGATCGTCCGCGCTCGAGATACGGAACTGGCCTTTCCCGTCGTAGCCGAAGTCGGCGGTCTTGAGGATCGCAGGCAGGCCTAACTCAGTCGCGGCACTCTTGAGCGACTCGATGCTATCCACGCGCCGAAATGGAGTGACGGGCAAGCCAGTTCTGGCGAGAAAGGTCTTCTCGCGCAGGCGGTGCTGCGTGATGTGCAACACATGGCCGCTGGGCCGCACGGGGCAGCACTCCGCGGCTGCGGCGGCTGTGGCTGCCGGCACATTCTCGAATTCAAAGGTAACGACCGAAACTCCGGTGGCAAACTCCCGAACCGCATCAAGGTCGTCGTAAGAGGCATTGAACTCCCGATCCGCCACCTGCCCGGTGGGAGTATCTTCGTCGGGTGACAGCGTATGGACACGGTAACCCATGCGCCGCGCCGCGATGGCGAACATGCGGCCCAGTTGCCCGCTTCCCAATACGCCGATTGTGCTTCCTGGAAGCGCTGGCTCTCGCAGCCGCCCGCTCACGGAAGACGATCCTGCAGCACGGACTCCGTTTGATGCTTCCGCCAATCCTCCAGTCGCGAGCGCAGTTCGGGGTACTTATTGGCGAGCATGCTAGCCGCCAGCAAGCCGGCGTTCGTGGCTCCCGCGTTACCGATGGCCAGCGTTCCCACCGGAACCCCGGCGGGCATCTGCACAATCGAGAGCAGCGAATCGATGCCATTCAGGATGCTGCTCTTGATGGGCACACCGAGCACAGGCAGCACCGTGTGCGCCGCGACCATCCCCGGCAGATGCGCGGCCCCGCCTGCCGCGGCGATGATCACCTCGATGCCACGCTCGTGCGCGGTCTTCGCATACTGAGCCATCCAGTCCGGCGTGCGGTGGGCGGAAACGATGTTGCGCTCAAACGGAACACCCAGCGCCACAAGCACTTCGCAGGTGCGCTGCATCGTCTCCCAGTCGGACTTGCTGCCCATGATCACGCCGACCAGCGGACTCGTCCCGATCATCGAATTCTCAATCAAGGGCATCTCCGAATAACCATCTCAAAATAATTCTGATTCGCCCAAACTCCCCACAGAACCGCGCGCGTAAGCAAGCGGACGCCTTCCGCCCCGCGCACAATATTTTCTGAGCCGCGACCATAAGGGAGCGGTTGCACCCTAAGTGAACCCATTCGCGCCGTCAAATGTGTAAAGGTGTTCCGTCTTGATGAAGTCGAATCCGGCTGCTTCCATCCGCGTCAACAGGCTGATCACTTGTTTGTGCGAAACCTTCCCGCCAGCCTGTTCGGCGAAGAACCTTGCGCGCCAATGATCGGTGCAGAACGTCTCGCCAAAACCCTCCGGATAAACGGCCACGCCGCGGTTGCCTAGTACTTGCATCTTGAGACCATCACCATTGATCTGGTCAAGCTTCTTGCCGAGTGCCACCGGATTGCGCTCGTTCCAGTGAATGAAGACGTCGACGCCAATCAGTTCTTTCTTGGCGGGCGGGTAGACCGTTAGCGTCTGCTTCATGCTCTCTTGAGCCACCGTGGGATACCGCACCGGCTTCAGGTTCTGGGGCTCTTGGCCGACACGGGCGACGACAGCTTCCGCAAATTCCTTGGTGCCGACCTTCTGCTTGCTGACGCCTTCCTGGAAGATGTCGTAAGTGTGCACGCCGTCTTCAATGGTGCGCAACCAGGCGTTGTGAGCGCGTTCGGCGACGTCTGGTTGGCCGATGTGGACCAACATCAGGAACGCTCCATGCAGCAGGCCAGACGGATTGGCCATATTGAGCCCCGCGCGGCGCGGCGCCGAACCGTGGATCGCTTCAAACATGGCGCACAGGTCGCCGATGTTTGCCGAGCCGGCCAGTCCCACCGAGCCGGCAATCTGGGCGGCAACGTCAGAGAGAATGTCGCCGTACAAGTTCTCCATCACAATGACGTCAAATGCTTCCGGCGAGTCGGCCAGCTTCGCCGCGCCGATGTCGACAATCCAATGCTCTTTCTCGATCCCCGGATACAGCACGCCAATCTCATCGAAGACCTTATGGAACAATCCATCGGTCATCTTCATGATGTTGTCCTTGCTGAAACAGGTGACCTTCTTGCGGTTGTTGCGGCGGGCGTACTCGAAGGCATAGCGGATGATCTTCTCCGAGCCGGGCCGCGAGATCAGCTTCAGGCACTGGAAGACTTCGTCGGTCTGACGATGCTCGATGCCCGCGTAGAGATCTTCTTCGTTCTCGCGGACAATTACCACATTCATCACCGGATGTTTGGTGTCGACATAAGGGTGATACGAGACACACGGCCGGATGTTGGCGTACAGGCCAAGGGTCTTGCGGGTGGTCACGTTGAGTGACTTGAATCCACCGCCTTGCGGTGTGGTGATGGGCGCCTTCAGAAACACCTTGGTCCGGCGCAGGGATTCCCACGCGCTGGGCTCAATGCCGGCCGAGATCCCGCGGAGATAAACCTTTTCGCCGATCTCAATGGTTTCGGGCGCGATGCGCGCGCCGGCTCCCGTCAGAATGTGGAGCGTTGCCGCCATGATCTCCGGGCCGATGCCGTCGCCGTGCGCGACCGTGATAGGAACAAGGTTGGATGCCATAATCTTGTCGTTTCTTTGTAGGTGGAAGTGGTCTATGCCAAAAGATTAACGATATCGCATGGGCTCACTGAAACCACGTGGCACGCTCTCCGCAACTCGTTGCGAGTGAACACAGGCGCTTCGGAGGCGTGACGGTTAGAGTCAGTGTGAGCACAGAACTCGGCATGAGCTCTCGGCACACCCGCAATGATGAAAACGGATGCCGACCTGGGACAGGCACCTGTGTCCCAAGGCGCGCACACATCTCCGTATCGCGTCACCGAAGCCCGTCGCCGCGTGGACACAGCGAGCCTGTCCCCAGAT
>JBAUOG010000134.1:0-3236 GCA_049579625.1 Bryobacteraceae bacterium | reverse complement strand
AAGTAGATCTGGTCCGTATACTTGCCGTCCGGCTGTAGAAAAGCAACTGCCTTGGACAGCTGAGGGCTTGATCCGAAGCGGATCAGGGCCGATGCTGGATCCACAAAGCGCGTGCCAATCGCAGTTGTATCGCCGGGCTGCTCGGGCTTGACGTCCTTTGGGTCAGGTGTACGCACGTCACCAAATGGCGTATGCTGCATCTCACCGGGCTTCGGGATGGGCACGTACCAACACCACACGCCATTCTCCAGCATCCAGTTTGCGTTGAAGGGCATCGGTGCGCGAATCACCTTACCCTGAAAATGGAGATCGACGTTGGCCAGCACGGTCACTACTGCCGTGCTGAAGTCGTCGGAGAACTTGATCTTTACAATCTGGTAGCCGAAGTACTTCTGGTGGCGACCGTTGTAGTACCGATCCTTGCTCTCTTCCGCCACGTACTGCTCGGCTTTCCGGAAAGTGCTGTCAACCTGGCACTGATAGAACAGGTTGAGCCGCTCGCGCAACGCTTCTTCCACGCCCGGAGGAGCTTGTTCGAAAATCTCCGCGTTCCCCTGTTCGCTTAGACCACCGGGTACCGGCGCCGGTTGAGTCTGGGGCGCGGCTTCCGTTTGGGGTTTTGACGGAGCCGTGCCAGGCTGCAGAGCCGGCGACTGCGCCGCGGATTGAGCCCATAGGCTCCAACAACCAAGCATCACAAGGGCCACTGCGTGAAGGCTGATTCTCATGGATGAAGAAAAGACGTGCCAGGAACGGATTTTGTTTGGCTGGGAGGCAGGGACTCGAACCCCGATACGCAGATCCAGAGTCTGCAGTCTTACCATTAGACGACCTCCCAAGGACGGCAGCCTTGGACTGCAGAAGATAGAACGAGCCCACCTTCTTTAGACGCCAACTGTTCGATTATATCAATCCGCTTGCTGACGCGCGCGGTCGCTCTGAAAACGGGTTTTGTTGATCTGGGGACAGGCTCGCTGTGTCCACGCGGCGACGGGCTTTGGTTACGAGATACGGAGATGTGTGCGCGCCTTGGGACACAGGCGCCTGTCCCCCGTGGGCATCCGCTTTTCATGATTGACACTTGTGTGACCGGCCGCCGCGGCCCGCTTATGCCGAAGGCTGCGCCACGGGCCTGACACCCGAGCGCCCGGCATATCGCCGCAGATACTGCACCCAGCGGTTGCGAAGTTCGGGAGTCCCCCAGTGTGTTTTCCAAAATCCGCCAAATTCGCCGGACTGCCTGGCGGCTTTCTGCTCCAGGAAAGTCAGGAGGGCCACTGACGCTGCGTCAGAGTGGATTCTGCGCCGGCGCATCCACGCCTCGCTAGCCGTGGCGTCGCTGATCTCTCCCAACCTCTGCTGGGTCTCACGCAGTATCGTCAGCAGTTCGGAAATCTTTGGTCCGAACAAAGGTTCGAACATCTCGACTCCGTACCGGAAGTGCTTGGTGGCCAGCCGCAATTCGTGCAGTTGCCGGGGGTGGACGCCATCCGCAACCAGTCGCTCGCCGAGCTTCAGATATTGCAGTAACACCTCCGGGAGAAACACGCGCGCGTTTTCAGCCGCAGTCTCCTCCTGGCGCCACTTCATGGAGACCGGCTTCATGGCTGGGCCTCCCCGGACGTCGCATCGGCTTCCGCCACAGTGTGGGCTGCCTCGTCAGTAGAAGCGATAACCTCCTCTGCGGCGGCGATTGCCTCACTGGCAGGAACCGCCTCGGCGGCCGTGGCCACCTCTGGTACTAGCTGGAGGGTCTGGCGCCAGCGCTTTCCTGCCTCCGTTCGCAGACCCACGGCCAGCGCGGCCTCGAATGCGGCCTCGGCAATGGATCGTTCGTTTTGGAGAAACAGAAGAATCTCCGGGCTGACAGTGACCGCCGCCAGCGTGAAACTCCCCATCACAATATCGACGTCGCGAACGCGGGCGGAGAGGCGCATCACCGCGCGAAGCTCTTCGCGTACCTGCCTCCGTTCGTGCTTCGGAAATAGACGGCGGAACAACCATAGTCCTTCGCCAAAACGGCGCAGCGCCACGCGAAAATCATGAATGGCTATCTCGTCAGCCGTACCGGCGCAACGCCCCCATTCCTTCTCTACGCGCTTCAGCCGTTCATCGAGTTGAAATCGGGCGAACTCCTGGATCGGGGCGGCCGACAGCCCCTGGTTAACGTGGGACACCGGCGGCCGTGTTGCCCGCCGAACAGCCGGCCGCGGCTGCGCGGACTGGCCGGGCTCACTGTCGAGCGCGTTGGATGGAGACGGGGATTCCATAAACCTGCTGGAACGCTCCAGCCGCATTATTGGCCGCCCATACTTCCAGGTCGGCATCTTTCTCGGCTCTGACCTGAATCAGCAAGCCGCCGTTCTTAATCTGTCCCTTCAAATCGTGAACTCTTTGCCGGTGGCCCCTGTCGAGCGAATCCGCCAGGCGCAACAAAGGAGCCAGAAGCAAAACAGTCCGCTTCGCATCCGCGTCCAGGGCCTGGAAATTCGCGTGCCTCGGCTGTGGCATCGATTTCCTGTGGAACTGGCATAGCGTGGCAATTGTGAAGCGCTCGCGGTTAGTGAACCCCGGCATGTCGGAATTCGCCACCAGATAGGCCGAGTGCTTATGGTGTCCGGTGTCGCTGACAAAATGGCCGATGTCATGCAAATACGCCGCCGCGTGCAGTAGTTTGCCCGCAGCCGGCGGCAGGTTGTGAACGGGGTGGGAAACCTCGAACAGGCGTACCGCCATCTGCGCCACCTTCTGAATATGCTTCATGCTGACGCCGTAGCGCTTCGCCATACCCTCTACGACTTTGCGCTGTTCGTTCGACAGTTGCGAAAGTTCCCGCCCCACGCCGCGCGCTTCGAAATCGGCGATGATGCCATCGCGCACACCCGCAGCGGAATAGTAAATCGAATGATGATTGAAGCCCTCCAGCACCTTCAGAAAAACGGCTGCTCCGGGGATAACAATCTCTGCCCGCCGGGGGCCGATCCCAGCTATTTTTCGGCGCGCGGCCAGATCGTGAGTTGAGAGGTTCGCATAAAGCTGCCGGATCTGGGCCGTACGCCCGCGCATGCGGTCGGCTTCCTCCCGGCGCGCTCTCGGCAACTCGTTAACCGCGCTAACCACGGCAGCGGCTGAGGCCGACGTTGCCACAGCACGGTCGAACTTCTCGTTGCGATGCCGCTTGGTGAACGACGCCAACTTCTCGTCAATGTACTGATTCATCCGGTGCAGTTCATCGG
>JBAUOG010000133.1:0-3026 GCA_049579625.1 Bryobacteraceae bacterium | reverse complement strand
GGGTAAAGAGGCCGGCCGCAACCAGTAGAACCAGCGAGAGTGCCGCCTGAAGGACCACCAGCGCCCGTTGCAACCAGGAAGCGCCGTGCGCCGTGGTGCGAGGGGTCGACCGCAGCGCTTCGGCGGGCTGCGTGCGCGCCGCGATCCATGCCGGGGCGACGCCGAAGAGAATGCCCGTAACGAGCGACAGCCCGAAGGCAAACGCGATCACGGCGGAAGACGGCGAGGCGTCAATGGGAACCCCACGCTGACTGGGAAATGCGAGCGCGAGTAACACCCGTGCGCCCAGGAAGGACACGCCGAGGCCCAGCAGTCCGCCAAGCCCAGCAAGAAGGATACTTTCCGTGAGCAACTGGTGGACGATGCGGCTGCGCTGCGCGCCGAGCGCGGTGCGGATGGAAATCTCGACCCGGCGGCTCATGCCGCGGACGAGCAGCAGATTGGCGATGTTAGCGCAGGCCACCAGAAGAACGAGAGCGGCGATCCAGGTCAGTAGGTGAAGATGCTCCTTGTACTCGTCCTGCATATTCTGGATGCCGCCGCCACCCGGAGTCAGCACGACGTGCGCTCGCGCGAGTGCCTTCTTATTGCGCTCTGTCTTAAACATTTTGAGCGTCGAAAACTGCTGTCGAAGGAGCGTGCTGGCTTTGGCCTGCAGCGCGGGCAGCGGCACACCCGGCTTGACGCGGCCGATGATGTAGGCCCACTCGGTTTCGGGATCGTGCAAATAGGGCGCGCCGATGATAGTGTCCATCGATTCAAGCGGCAGGTAATATTTGGGCGGCTGGCTGGAAAGACGGTCGCCGTAAAAGCCCTTAGGCGCGACACCAATGATGGTGACGGCCTTGGTGTTGATCCAAAAGGCGCCGCCAATAACCGCGGGGTCTGCTGAGAAATCCTGCTGCCAGGTCTCGTAGCTCATGACGGCGGTGATCGGCGCGCCACTCTTGTCATCCGCATCAACGAAGAAGCGGCCCGCGGCGGGCGTGAGGCCAAACACGCGGAAGTAGTTACCGGAGACAAAGGTTCCCATAACGGATTGGGCCATCGTCTGCGGGCCTTCGCGGCGCACGGTAATCGGGCGCCATGCGTAGCCCGACTCCATGGCGGCCAACTCGTCGAATTCCGGGAGGTTCTTTTTGAAGAAATAATACGTCTCAGTGGAATAGAGTGAATAATCTCCGCTGTCATTCGTTCCCGAGTTGACGCAACAGTCGTCCCGATCGCCTATCCGGATGAGAGCTTTGGGGTCAGCCACCGGGAGAGTGCGGAGAAGCACTGAGTGGACCAAAGTGAAGATGGCCGAGTTGGCGCCGATGCCGAGCGCCAGCGTTACAACAGCTACGATGGTGAAACCAGGGTTGTTGCGGATGATTCGGAAGGCGTAGCGCAGATCGTTCAGCAACGAGTTCACGAAAGTCTCCTTAAGCCTAGTACGGAGCAGCCAGTCAATGGTTACTCAAGTTGGGCGATTTTTTTAGCCAGCGGCCAGATACGACTTTCGGGGGGGATCGCACCTTTGGCACTGCATAACTACTGAATTCCCTTGGGTCTCAAGACCGAAGAATTGCGACGCCGAACGCAGCAAATAATTCGCCGATTGCTCGCCGATCGTTTCGGACTCGTAATGGAGGGGGACTATTCCCTGGTTATTGCTTGCTGTCTTTTGACAATTCCACCCAATAGCGATTGAAGCCGGCGTAGTCAGACGGCAGGTACGCCAGGATCTCGCGCCGCAGTTCGAGGATATTCAGATCGCCCTGGTAGGCGGCCAGGATTTTGCCGCCCGGCGCAATCAAGACTGTATACGGCACGCCCGATTCCCACTGCGGGTCGAACGCTTGCTGCAGGGCCTGCGTATCATCGGTAGCGAACAGCAGATTGCGGTTGGACGCGTGCTGCTTCTGAAGAAAAGCAAGCACGCCTTTTTGCTCGTCGGGCATGTTCGCGGAGATTGAAACAAAATCAAAATCCCGGCCCCGGTACATGCGATAGGTGGTCTCCAGTTCGGGAAACTCGTGTATGCAGGGGCCGCACCAGGTTGCCCAAAAGCTGACCAGCAGCAGTTTGCCGGTCGCATTCGACCGAAGTCTTTTCAAGACCTCGGCTGTGGCCGGTTCTACCGAGACCGGTTCCCCTTCGATCTTATTCGTCTCCTGCAACTGGGCGGCGTGCTTTTCCTTCCACTTCGTGGAGCAACCGAATACGCTGGTATGCGCGACCGCGACCGGCTTGTCCGCAAGCAGCGCTTCAATTGCTTCGCGCACTTCGGTGGACTTCACGAGTTCTTTCCGATAGCTGTTGTCGAAGCGCCCTTCATAGCGCAGCTTTCGCTGCTGGTCGAAGACAAACACATGCGGGGTCGCTTTCGGTCCGAAGGCTTCCGTGACAGTCTGGGTCTCGCCGTCATATAGATATGGATATTCCAGATGGTGAAACTGCACCCGGATCTTCATTTCCGGCAGCGTGTCGCTGATATCGGAGGAGTCGAGCTCATCCACGCGGATCGCTTTGGGGTCATTGCCCTGTATGGCGATCACGGCCACGCTCTTGCCTTGGTAGTCGGCGTAGAGCTGGTTGATTCGCTCTTCGTACATCTGCGCGATGGGGCAGTGATTGCAAGTGAAGATGACCACGAGGACCTTGCTGGCGGAATAATCGGCCAAGCTGTGAGTCGCGCCATCTGCGCCAGTGAGGGAGAAACCCGGAGCGGGCGAGCCCAGGGGAAGGGTCGGGTGAACAGGCTCGGCAAGAGCCGACGCACACATGGCGAGAAGTAGAAAATACTTACACATCTGGGTTCAGTTTATCGACAATTCAGATTATGGCCGCGGATGAACGCGGATTTTTGATGTTAAATCGCGGCCCAGAGGCTTTCCAGTGCGCTCCTTTACAGCAGGGGAGCGACTGAGGGCGCGCTCCAGGGTGCGTGAAACGGAAGTCGATGGAGCCAGTCGTGCAGAGTTGGAAGAGGACGAAGCGCGGCAAGCTATAGTCGCCTTGACCTTGGTGCCTCCGTGCCCCTT
>JBAUOG010000132.1:0-2915 GCA_049579625.1 Bryobacteraceae bacterium | reverse complement strand
GACCTTGGCTATCACGCATGTAATGCCGGTCGTCCGGAATGGCAGTGACGACCCAGCCGTGAAGAACAACTCCGAGTCAGACTCCAGCGATCGCGCCGACCCGAGTATTTCACCTGTCGAGCCCAATAAGCCACCCGGCAAACAAGAACGAGCTGCGACGAGGATCCGGTGGAAGCCCCTTCTTCTCGAAACCCTCCTGAGTACGAGCATCATGCACACCTTCAACCTATGGACCGAAGCAGGAACGCGGGATGCCCTGTATGGACCCTGGTTTCAGGATTATATGCGTTCGCTCAGTGAATTGCGCGGATGGAGCGATAGCGACAGGTTTATGGCACCGTATGTCGGCCATTCCATTCAAGGCTCGATTTATGGTTTCATCCTGCGCCAGAACGATCCTAAGTATCGCGATGTTCAATGGGGCGATGGCCGGGATTACTGGATCAGCATCCTCCGCTCCACGGCTTTCTCGGCGGCAGCGCACGCCCAATGGAAGATTGGCCCCCTCAGCGAGGCATCCATCGGCAACGTTATGCTGCACGCCTCCCCGGGCTTCATTACCCTGGTCACCACTCCAACGCTTGGCGCGCTAACAATGATTGGGGAAGACTTACTGGACCGGTACGTCATTATCGGTCTTGAAAACAGGTCGACCAACGGGACGTTGATTATTCTGGCGCGGACCTTTCTGAATCCCGGAAGATCATTCGCCAACGTGATGGCGTTTAAGAAGCCATGGTATCGAGCCACTCGGATGGGGCTAGAGAACGATTACGATTTCTTGATTCGCAGAGAGCTGGTTGCGGATTACAAGGCTGGAGTTGGGCCAAAGCTATTTGAATTCGTCAAACGGCCAGAGGTGAGCCCACACTCTGAGTCGAATGTAGCGGCCATCGAGTTGGCGGCTTACGCCAACTACGAGAGATTCTCCGGGAGGAACTGCATGGGCGGCGGAGGCTCTGGTGCTGCCCGGATCAATACGGCCTGGCAAATCGTTACGGAAGTGAACGGCTGTCTGATCATGGGCTTCCCGGTGTCCACCGAGAGCGGCGACTCCTTATTCTATGGTGGCGGTCCACGCTGGACTCCGCGGGCCTCTCATAAGGTGTCACCCTATTTAGAGTTTCTCGTCGGCGGGAGAAAGGTCACCTATGATGTGAACGATCCCTCGCTGCATGCGCTCTTGAACGAAGAATGGAACGATGGGAATGGCACACTGCCACACTACCCGAAACGAAGCGACTGGTCCTTTGAGACGGCGAGTAATGGAGCCAGCATTGCTGCCGGCGGTGGCGTCGATCTGGTGTTCACTCGTGCGTTCGCGTGGCGCTTCAGCTCACAATACACACATTCGTGGATGCCAACTGTACAAACCATCCGGCCCGAGAATGGATTTCGCGTAACAACCGAAGTGGTGCTGCGTATCGGCACATGGTAGCGGTGATAGCTGTGCACGGAAACGGCGGCGATTCCGGGTCACTTCGGGGTCGCTTCTGGCCCCGAAGTTCCGGGTGGGGCCGCAGCTGGACGGTGCAACTAGTGATTTCCCTAGTTGCTCAGGTCCGTGCGCCGGTGTCAGTGTGGCTGATGCCAAGTGATGAGGCGCGGCAAAGGCAATTTCTTTTTCCAATGCGCAGAGCCCGACGGCCCAGGGAGTTGACTTCCGGGCGCGCCGAAGTCTGTGGTGAACGAATGAAAGATTGAGGAGCGCGTTTATGAAAATCAAGACCGTCGCGTCAATTGTCGTCGCCGTCCTGCTTGTCGCCAGCGTATCCATCGCACAGGACAAGAACGAAGAAAACCGCCAAAAGATCCGCAAGATGGCCGCCCAGACGCTGCAGGACTTGTACAAATTGCAACCCGCCGCGAAGACGGCCGTCCAAAACTCGGCCGGATACGCTGTGTTCAACAACACGGGGGCGAACATTCTACTGTTGAGCACGGCGCGTGGTGCGGGCCTTGCCGTCAACTCCAAAACCAAGCAGGAAACTTTCATGAAGATGGCTTCAGCTGGTGGCGGCCTAGGGATCGGCGTGAAGGACTATCGGGTCATCTTTATCTTCGAGAACGCCAAGGCGCTGGACGATTTTCTCAACTCCGGTTGGTCCGGCTCGGCGCAGGCCGATGCCGCAGCCAAGGCAGGCGACAAAGGTGGCGCATACTCGGGAGCGGAGGAGATGAGCCCGGGTGTATGGATTTACCAGATCACCAAGAACGGCCTCGCTCTCCAGGTGACCCTGCAAGGCACGAAGTATTACAAAGACGACGACCTGAACAAGAAATAGCTCCCGCGGCGTAATCCGGTCAGTGCACGTTCGTATCTTGCCGCCCCGACCAATACTTTCAATCACACGGGGCCAGCCCGAAGCTCGCCCGTTGTGACGTAACCATCCTTTAGCATTCCTTCGGCTACTTTCTTCGCCATCCGCTTCAATTCGGTGACTGTCACAGGGGAAACGACTCTAACCCCCGTCAAAGTGCGTTCCTCATGTACGCGAGCGGCGCTTGCGGAGCGCAATCCAGCCGATTGCGAGAGCCAACACCACGAGAACCAGCAACACTATCTTCCACGTCATCGACGCGGGGCTTCCGGGCTCCGGCGCTGGTGTCTCCGCTGTTGCCGGCGCTGGTGCCGCCGCCGTTGACTCTGCTGGTGCTGGCGCTGCCGTCTGCGCTGGTGCTGGCGATGCTGTCTCCGCCGGTGCCGGCGGTGTTGTTACTGCTGCTGGAGTCGACTCCGCGACCAGTATCGGTACACCTGCGGGCGGCGTTGGTGGTGGTGCTGCTACAGCAACTTTTGGCGCAGCCTCGCCCGTCACGGTCTTCGCTTGCGTGACTTGAACGGTGGGCACTTCCACGATTTTGGTGGCAGTGACGTTCATGCCCTTCTTCAGCGCGAATGCATCCACCATTTG
>JBAUOG010000131.1:0-2548 GCA_049579625.1 Bryobacteraceae bacterium | reverse complement strand
GTACAGCTCCGGCCGCAAGGCCTTCTTGACGGACTCTGCCGATCGGACCGAGATTTCATGCTCGCCCGATCGCCCTCCATAAATGATTCCCAGATTGATCTTGTTCAACGCTGCTTCCGATCCAAATTCTTATTGTCTCGCGGGGCCCGATCGGAAACCGTCAGCTGGTCAGTTAACAACTACTTTCGCGACGAGTATTTATTTAGGACAGCGATGAAGCTTTGAGCATCCGCCGGAACTGGCGTCGCGCCCAGCACGATGTCCTTATTCCGAGTCTTGCGGCCATATAGTTCCTGGTTCGCTTGGTCATCCTCCCGCAGCGTTCCGCCTTGAAACGAAAGGCCGCCGAAGGCTCCCCGCTGTCGCGAGTAAGTCAGGATCTCAGCTTGCATGGTGGCGTCCGTTGCAGCCTGGGTATCACGTCCCACCGGGCCCGCCGCCACCGATGCCTCGCCTCCCAGCGTAAACTGGCTGCTGAGTAAACGGTTGGCGCCTCGCCGATTCATCACCAGCATCACGATGTCGGTAGCTGCGCCACCAATCTGAAGGCCGAAGCTACCGCCCTCGGTCTTGATCGCGCCAGGCGCCGACCAGCCCAAGTTGTCGGCGTGGCGGCAGGAAAAGAAACCGCGCCCATACTTGGCGCCGAAGATAAAGCCTCCCTTAATAGAATCTGGAATGACCACGATACATTCTGCGTTCGAGAGCAGCTTCTGCGGTATTCCTTTGTCCGAGATCTGCATGACCTCGTTCAACACATCGGTCGCCGCGTGTAACCGCGTCGCTGCCTTCGTCTGCGCCTGTGGCTGAGTCTGCGCCTGTGGCTGAGTCTGCGGCGGTGGCTGAGTCTGCGGCGGTGGCTGAACCTGGGTCGGCTCCGGGGTCTGCGTCTGCGCCCAAATCGGAGACGCGCCAATGCTTACGACAACAAATAGCAGGATCTTTTTCATCACTTCTTTCTCGTGAAACCCTACCTCGGCGGGCTTGGTCCACTTCTCTAGTACACCATTGAAGGTGTGGTGATTCACACTATGCTTTCGTATTCCCACATGCCACATCGACTGTGCCGTCGTATCGCCACCCTTCTTCTCCTGGCTTCAATCGCGATAGCTGGGCCCAACCCAGGCGCCCTAGCCACTGCTCGAAAGAAAATCAACCTGATCCAGTACTATCCACAGCTGGGCCCGCGCGTTGTTTCGTTCTCTTCCGCGGAACTCGTCGAACTCGGCATGAATCTCTTGCAGGCGGAAGTTCCCGACGCTGTCACTGAGCCTCAACTTCGATTGTCGGCCGGTGGCGCAACGGCTAGCATGCAAGTCGATTTCAGCAAACTGGACCGGATTGCGTCTTCCCCGTTGTCCTGGTTGCTTCGGGGCCCGCACCTGGTCGTCGCCTCGATCGAGGTTTCTTCGGGAAACGGAACCATGCGAGTACATCCAACGGAAATCCGGATTGGGTCCGTCTCTCTCACCGGCGAAGGTCTCGATTACGCCATCGTCAACGTCCTCCTGCCCTACTATCCGGATGCCATCGTCGACCGCGACTTCAAACTGCCTGCGACCATCAATCGCATTCAAGTCACCCCGACCCAAGCGCTGGTTTATCGCAATTAGTCGCGGCTGCCCCTCTGGAATGGCAGTAGCCTTGCTCTGTCAATGCTTCGGACCCTTCGCGGAGGTCGGTAGAACTCGTCGGCTCAGTGCTTAGACGGCGCTCTTTGGGAGATTTATGCCAACAAACGGATCTTTTGTGCCTAGAAGCGCAACCTGGTTGCGCGCTTTCGCTCTGCTTGCAGTTATGGGCTCCGTCGCCCTGCTGGCGCAGCCTCCAGCCAAATTAGACAAAGAAGCCCTCACCAAGTACGTCATATACCTGGAACGATGGCCCGCTGACGCGCAAATCACGTTGAGCGACCCGAAAAACGCGTCCGATCTACCAGGCTTCCAGGAAGTCACAGTCGAGCGCACACGTCTCGGGCGGATCGTCGCGCAACGCCGTTATTTCCTCAGCAAAGACGGTCAACGCTTTTTCAAAGGTGATGTCTTCCAATTGAGCGAACCGCCCTACGAGTCAACTCGCCAGCTTCTCAGCAAGGGTACCTGGCCATCATTCGGCCCTGCCGGCGCGCCCGTCACCTTGATCGAGTTTGGTGACCTGCAGTGTCCGGATTGTGCCGCCGAGTCCAAGATTATTCGCGAGCTGTTGCCGACCGAGTTTTCGAAACAAGTTCAGGTTCAATTCCGCGACTATCCCCTGGTCCAACACCACTGGGCCATGAATGCCGCCATTGCCGGAAGGTGCGTTTTTCAGTCCGATCCGGCTCTGTTTTGGGACTACTCCGACTGGATCTATGCTCATCAAAAAGAAATCACCGAGAGCAACTTTGAAGAGAAGCTCGGCCAATGGTCCAAGGATAAAAAGCCTGGCGCCGCCTTCGAGACCTGCGTCGCGCACCGCTCCACAGAGGCCGACGTAAAAAAGAGCATCGCAGACGGCCTTGCCCTCGAGGTTCCGGGCACGCCAACTCTATTTCTTAACGGCCGCATGG
>JBAUOG010000130.1:0-5015 GCA_049579625.1 Bryobacteraceae bacterium | reverse complement strand
GTCCTCACCCTGCCTCACCGCATAATACTGGTTTGATGAACAATCTGGTTTTGGTTGCCGGACATGCCATTCCGTACCGCTTCGATCACCTCGATTCGGACCAGGGATGGTATCTGAAGCATTTCCAGGCGGGCGAAGGAGGGCTGTACGTCGAGCACGTCCGCAAAGGCGTGGAACTAGCTGGCGCGGATCTGGATTCCCTATTGCTATTCGCCGGGGGACAAACGGACCCGCTCGCAGGCCCCCGCAGCGAAGGACAGGGTTACTGGCTGGTGGCTGAATACTTAAACTGGTTTGGCCATCCGGAAGTGAGCGAACGAGCCACGACAGAAGAATTCTCACTCGATTCCTTCCAGAACCTGCTGTTTGGCTTGTGCCGGTTTTACGAAGTGACGGGCACGTTCCCGGAAAGCGTCGTCGCTGTTGGCTGGCAGTTCAAAGGGGCGCGCTTCGACTTGCACCGGGAAGCACTGCGATTTCCGGCGAACCGGTTCCGCTACGTCGGCGTCAACGATCCGCCGGACATCGAGAGAAACCACCATTTTGAGACCGTGCGTCGCGAGATGTTCCGGAGCGATCCCTACGGAGCGGGCCCGGAGCCTGTGGCGAAGCGTACCGCACGCAACACGTTCCGCCGGCAGCACGGCTATCGAACGAGTTGTCCGGATCTCGCGGCGTTGCTCGAATATACCGGTCCGGCGATCTATACCGGGCCGTTGCCGTGGGCTGATTAACCGTGCGCAACCGGTGCGCGAAATTTGATACAACACGAGGGTATAGGAGACCACTTGAAACGCTACATCATGAACACTCTGGCTGCGGCATTGATGACCGCCTGCGGCCTCGAAGCGCAGAGCGCGAATGCACATTTCGCGGAAGGCAAGCAGATCTACGACGTCGTCAAGAACAACCTGGTGCAGATGGCTGACGTCATGCCGGAAGAGAACTACAGCTTCAAGCCGACGCCGGATATCCGGACCTTTGCGCAAATGGTGGCGCACGTGGCGGATGTCCAGGCGCGGCTGTGCTCGACGGTGAGTGGACAACCGAAGTCACTGGACGCGGCATCCAAGACGTCGAAGACGGACCTGGTTGCGGCACTGAAGGAATCCTCCGCCATGTGCGATGCGGCGTGGGATGCGCTCACCGAGGCAACGGCCCACGAAATGGTCAAAGCAGGGCCCTTCGAGAGAAGCAAGTTAGCCACGCTGGAATACAACTCGGTTCATTCGAACGAGGAGTATGGCTACATGGCCGTGTACCTGCGGTTGAAAGGAATTGTGCCGCCCTCGACCGCGAACCGCAAGAAGTAGGGTGCGGCGCTGGCTGTAGCTCGTTAGCCTCCTGAGACGAGGGTCGTCTCGGCTTTCGGTCTCAGCGCGGTCGCCCGATGCGGTGTGGTCAGTCCCCGCTGCGTCGAACTCAGCCTCTTCGACAGGGAGTGCAGCCTAAGTACGCGATTTCGGAATTTCGGTCACGTATCGCCGTCAAATCGGTTCCTCCGCGTTCACAGCTTCATTCCGAGCCGTGCTCATCACTGCCTGTGCGAAGGCTCCAGCACAGATCTCAGCCAGGCCACCGGCTGAAGCCGGGTTGAAACAATCTGTGACCGGGATCCCAGTGGGTCACAGGCCAGCATGAGCGCCGGAGTGCAAACCCTCAATGATGAAAAGGTTGCGGCATTTTCATTGGAACGGCGCGCTCCTAAGCTCATCGGGGACACCCCGGACTGATGTCATGCTCACTTCCGGCGTCTCAAAGCGCCGGCGGAGCCCAGCTCGCCGTGCGCGCTGTAGGCGTGTCCCCAAACGCGACAATGCTCGTCAACCGCGGGCTTCCTAAAGCCTCCTAACCAAGTGTTTTCAGAGCAACCGCGAGCGTCAGCAAGCGGGGCGAAATGGCGCCGCGACCGTGACAGGGAGCGGTGTGGCGACATGTGATCGAACTTCTGAACTTGAGTACTTAGCTAATTCAGCGGCACAGAACCCTGGGGCGCTGCGAATTGGCGTGCTCCAAACCGCTTGGCTTGCCAACGGGCTCGATTATTTGGTGTTGGACTTTGGTTATTCGTCGTGTTTGTAGCTTGGCCAAACAGTGTGGCGGCCACTGCGTCGCTCTCAGCCGCAGCAATTCTCGTTTCACAAACGCTGTCGCAGTCGCAGCTCGGGACCAGCTCTGCGATCCGAATGTCCCCATTGGGCAGCCTTCCAAACGCGACAATCACACCGCTGTCGCCAATGTAGTACGCAAGTTCTAGATTAAGATTCATGCTATTAGACGAAGGATCCAGCAGTTGGTTCAAATCCACCGGGGGAAGGCCGTTCTCCCATAAAGGTGCGATCGAAGGCGCATTTGTGTTCCAGGCCTGTCCAACGGCTTGCCCCACCGCATTGTTGGCGTATGCGCTCGAATTCGCGTATCCCGGCACAATCCCAAGATCCTTCATCGAACCGCGGCCCTGGTGCCAGAGGAAAGCGTGAAACATGCCATCGCTTCGCTGGGCGGCCCCGACAACATCACCTGCGTCGTTGACCGCACCCGCCGCTGAATCCGCCCCGCCAAGAGTACCCAAATCCGTGAGCACTCCGTGCTCCCAGAAGAAGCCGTGGTTAGATTGATCTCCGTTCAAATTTGAATATCCCACCACCTGGCCCCGATTATTGAGCCAGTAAGCCGCACCAAAGGTGCCCCCCAAACTGCCCAGATCCGTCATTTTGCCGTGCTCCCAAAAGAACGGATCTTGCGTAGGAAGCCCGGTGGTCAGGTTCGCTGTGGTGTTCGTGAACGATACGCCAACCACCTGGCCTTCTTGGTTCACCAGGTAGGCAATCGCATCGTCACCGCCCAGTGTGCCTAGGTCCTGCAGCTTTCCGCCCTCCCACAGAAACGCCCGCTGCTGAGTGGCTACCGTGTTGCACCCAAACCAAGTGATGCAGGGGCCTAAGCCGCCTGCATACTCGTCCGGAACCGCGTTCCCGGCCACTCCCACCACCTGGCCGAGGTTGTTTACGTCAATGGCTTGGCTGTCACTTCCGCCGAACGTTCCCAAGTCGCTGAGCTTGCCATGACGCCAAATCGCCGCGTGATACGCCGGAAAGCCAGTGAGAGGATCGAACGAACCATTCTCAGACAACCCCACAATGAGCCCGCCGTCATTGATCGCGAAAGACCAACTGCTGTTCATGCCGGGAAGCGCTCCCAGGTCGGTCAGCGTCCCCTCTTCGAACTTCAGCGCATGGGCGATGTAGCAATCGAGGAGGCAGTTGGGGGAATAGGGATCAGGAATGCTGTTTGATGCACCTCCGATCGTTGCTCCCTGGCTGTTCAGAACATGCCCGTACGCTCCGGCGGCTGTGACGGCGAAGTCGCTGTTCGGACCTCCGAACGTCCCCACCACCTCTAGCTTGTATTGGTGATGCTTGGGCGTATCGCCCTGTGCAGGCGCTTGGGTCGCCGTTGCCATCGCGGCAATTAGCACAACGTACATCGATTTCCTGGATTTCATTTCTGCCTCCTTAACTTAGTTGCCGCGATTCAGCGCTTCTCCGTGGGGAATCGCCAATGAAAACTTGACCTGCGCTCCCACGCCTGGCCGGAGAGGTATAGCGACTCGTGGTTCTGAATTGGCGCCAGCAAAGCCTCGCTTCCGACGATAATCCAAAGGACTTTCCAGGTATGGGCCTTAGGGTGGAAGACCCATCTACTCGACTAAGAAGCGGTCTTTCCGGCGTCGGGCGCGAAGAAAAGAACCCGGTCATGCCGTCGCGGCAACAATCTCTAGCACGGCTTCAATCACCGGCCCAGCAGCTTCAAATCCTTGTTCCAAGCCAGCGATCAGGGGGCTTATGTCGAGGTTAGCGTCGGCTCGCCAGCTGAAAGCCGCCCCTGGGACAAGCGCCGACCAGTTTTGGGTAATGGCCGCATTAGTTCCGCCGTACGGGAAATTGTCATCAGCAACGCCTGTACTAAAAGAGTATTGGTGAGCGAACGTGTAGAGTTGGTTATCGCTGTCAAGTACAGCAAGGGCGACCTCATAATCATAGGGAACAATCGAGGCTTTGTGAAAATGCCCGACGAAACTATAGGTGCCATCTTGCTGAACCGTCAGATGTGCGGATCCGCCTATCGGAACGCCTCCGCTGAACGAAATCACACCCGTGTCGAAGTCCAACTGGGAGACGCCCGGGGTTTCCAGCGGGGCCCCGTATGCACAGCTCGCGCTGCCGTCGTGGCTACCCTTTGCAGGGCAAGGCCCCTGAAGAGGATTTTTTGAGTAGAAGAGTCCTTGGCATTTCTGGCACCAGCGCCAACCTCCCTGAGTTCCGATGACTCCATCTCCAAACAAGAGTGAGTAGTTGCCGCTCCTACTGGCATCATGCGAATTTCCAGATGGGCACACCCCCTGGGAGGGATTTCCCGAGAAGAAGAGCCCTTGACATTTCTGGCACCATCGCCACTTGTTTTGGGTTCCGAAGATGCTGTCCCCCAGCAACATGGCGTAATCCGCGCTCTTGCTCGCATCATGCGAACCTCCGGCCGGACACACTCCTCGAGAAGGATTCCCCGAGAAGAAGAACCCTTGACATTTCTGGCACCATCGCCAGCCATTTTGGTTTGCCACTGTAACACCTACTTATTTTCCTTGGGGGTCATAACTGACAAGATTTTGGTTTAGCCATCGTTGAGGCCTAGAGTCTGTACTCAGCCGGATCGCTTGGAGGCCGGACCCGCTCAACAAGAGTTCTGCCGGTCAAAAAAAAGTAGTATGCTTGCGCATACCTGACCGGCAATCGCGCGAGGGGGCCGGTGTAACTTCGCATACCTCTCTATTGACTTGCTTTCTGCCCTTTTCAAAACCGGTCTCTATCCAGGAATGCGCGAAATGAGTTTCAAAGCTTCAACCAGCGGCATAAAAAAGTTCAGTCGAAGGAAGACGCAGCGGGCGCCATGCGTCTTTCTTAGTCCGGAGTGCAGTGCCTTGAAACGACGGAGGCTTGGATGGCTGTGCCTTTGAC
>JBAUOG010000129.1:0-4451 GCA_049579625.1 Bryobacteraceae bacterium | reverse complement strand
CATCCACCAGATCGCGCAGGTACAGCGGTATCCCATTCGGCGAAGCGCCGATGATCACATTCCGCAGGTCGTCCGGGCTCTTGAACTCGCCGGTTGTATTGATGCTGATTGTGCGTCCCCGCGCGTTTAGTGGCTGCCCGGAATCGGGCAGGTTTCGCGCCTGGAGGAGTTTCGAAAGGTCTGCTGGTTTTAGCTTGTACTGCGCGAGGCGTTCCTGAGAAAAGTTGAGAAATACTTTCTCGGGCAACACTCCCGACCGCTCCACCTTCGACACGATCGGCAGAGTGTTGAGGCTTCTCTCGATTGTGTCGGTGAAGTCGTCGAGGTCGCGATATGTGTACTTATCACCTGCTACAGCCTGCAGCGCCTCAGCGGTTGTAGCCGGGTCGCCGATGATGGCAGGCTTCCAGGCATCGGGATGGAACTCGTCCGGTTGCAGTTTGTCGTTGATCAGCTTTCTTGTTGCGGCTTGCACATCGGCGCCGCTCAGCCTGCTGGCGAAGTCCGCACCGACGAAGCCTGCTCCCGAGAACAGCTTTACATCCCAAACGACTTGCTGACTGACTAACTCTGTAGCCCCCCAGGCCATTCCGCGTTCTACGTCGGCAGAGTCGATAGACTTCGGGTAGGCGATCACAACCGAATATCGGGGCCGGCCTCCCGGCGTCAGGCCGCTACGAACCTGCCGGATACGCGTCTCAACCAGTTTGCTCACCGACGCAACCTGCGCTTGATCAACCGGGGGGCTCGCGACGGTAAGCATCAACGCCGAAGTATCGCCAAAATCCTTGATATAAAGAATGGGGCCGGCGCCCTGCGGAAGATCGTGGATGGCGTCCAGCCTGATCTTTACATCGTCCAATTCCTTGTCTCGGTCATACCCTCCTTTTTCCGCGAGTTCGAATTGAATCATGGTTGAGCCCGTTCTGGAAGCGCTCTTGATTTCCGTCACCCACTGATTCAACGCGATGGCCTGCTCGACCTTCTTGGTCACCAACTGCTCCACTTCTTCGGCGGAGGTTCCTTGCCACGGAACGATTATCATTGCCTGGCGCACAGGAATATCCGGGTCTTTGCGCTGCGGCATGTTGTGCAATCCGTACACTCCCCAGAGCAATACGGCCCCGAGTGAAACCCAGGCGATGTGCCGTTGCTCGATAAAGAAGCGCGCCAGGTTATGCATGTTCCGGATGGACTGATTGTTCTCTGTGTGCGGCATTCCCGTTTCTCCTACTCGACAATCCGGACAAGACTTCCGTCGCTCAACTGGTTCGTCCGGTTTACTATGATGCGTTCTCCACATAAGAGGCCTTCGTTAATCACTACCGACTTGCCGACGGCTTCGCCAATCCGGACGCCTTTTAACTGCGCAAACTGTTTCCCGCCGCGTTGTTGAATGGTGAAAACCGAGTAGCTGTTCGATCCCGATTCCGGCGTGACGAGCGCTGTTAATGGCACCACGGGAACCGGCTGCGGACTCGCTTGGTCGATGCGGACACTCGCGATCATCCCGACTCTGAGCGAGCGATCCGCGTTCGGCAAGGTGACTTCGATGTTGAAAACGCGTGATTCACGATTGGCGGAGGCGGCAATCTCCGTGATTCGACCGGTAAAGGTTCGTCCCAAAGCCTCGACTTCAACCGGAACCGGAGTTCCCATTTTGAAGTGCGCTAGCATGCTGTCGGGAACGCCGAAGTTTACTTTCACCACGCGCGTGTCGTCGAGCGTGAAGGCGGGCGTACCCGCGGCGACCAGGCTGCCGCGTTCGACCTTCTTTTCGATGATCACCCCGGGCATGGGCGCGGCCAGATTCGTATCGCCCATGCCGATTTTCGCCGAGACGATTTGCGCTTGCGCCGAATGTAACTGACCCTGGCGCGCCTCAATTTGCCGCATGGCAGCTTGTACGCTGGCAGTCGCGGCATCATGGTGCGCAACGGCGGCGTCGTAATCAGGACGAATCATGGCCTTTGCGGCATACAGCGCTTGGGCACGCTCGAAATCCAGATCCGCTTTTGTCTGGTCGGCTCTGGCCTGATCGAGTTCCGCTTGCGAAGCTGCGAGCGCACCTTGCGTCGATTGCTCCTGCCCCACTGCCGAACTAAGAGAGGCCTCGTAATCGGACCGCCGCAAGTGCGCTAACACCGTGCCGGAAGAAATCTCGTCACCCACTTGTATGTCGCGCAGGCGCCCATCGGCGCCCCGCACCTGGTGGAGAGCGGCGATGTACCCCGGTTCCTTGAATGCCAGTTGTACTTCCGTATCCGGGCGAATCTCGCCGGAGTAACGCCATGCTGGCCGGATTTCCTGGGTGGAAACCATCTCCGCTTTAACCGGAACGGGTTCCGGCCCAATTGGCCGTTCCTTGTGGCAGCCGGTCAGAATGAGAACGGCCGTAAAACTGAACATCAGCGGTAAAACACGCATTATTCTTCTCCAATCGCTTTCTTTAGGTCCGCCCTGGCTTGCCAAAATGCCGCCTGAGCCTGCTGCTGCCGGCTGTCGGCCGAGGCTAGATCCGACTGTGCGGAAAACAAATTGCTGCTCAATGCCGCTTCGCGCTTGAACTGCTCTTGCACTTCCTTGAGCTTCTGCCGCGCGGTGCGTTCGCTTGCATCGCTCAACTGCAAGGCGCGGCGGGTATTTTCCAACTGGCGCCACGCGTTTCTCACCTCGACGAGAATCTCGCGCCCGGAAGCGCTCACGGCGACTCTCGCTTGCTCTTCTTTTACCTGTTTTGCGGCGTACTCTGCTCGCCTGCGCCCCCAGTCCCAGGGCTCCCAATTGAGTTGCACACCTGCGAAAGTGATATTGCTCGGTAAAGCGGGGCTGAAATTCCCTGTGGTGGCGTAATTGAACGCCAGGCTTACGTCCGGGATGTATTCGGCTTTTTTCGCCCGCGCGTCGTAGTGCGCCTGCTGGACCTGCAACTCCGCTTTCTTGAGGTCCGGCCGGTTCTTGAGAGCTTGTGCTTCCAGCGCCGCCGGCGCTTCCACTTCGCTATCCGCGGCGCCGATCTCCGTAACCCGAAACGCCGTATGTATGTCGCGGCCCATCAGGTCGTTCAGTTTCTCGCTGGCAGACGACACCTGGTCCTTCGCATCGCTAATCGCGTTCTGCGTCTTTAAAAGCTGTGTATCTGCGCCCAATAAGTCGGATTCGAGAATCGTCTCCCGCCGGAGGTTCACTCCGGCCAAGCGCTTCGTCTCTTCGTAAAACGGAAGCGATGCCTCCAGGCTGGCCAGCGCGCTTTGCGCTTCCACAACCGCGTAATAGGCCTGACGGACGCGGTCAATGACCTCCAAACGTGTTTTCTCCTGGTCTTGCTTCGTTGCCTGCACGCCAAACTTCAACGCCGTCAGTTGCAGATGCAAGCGGTACTGCGTTGAAAGCGGCTGAAGAACAGAGGCAAACACGCCAGCCACCGGTTTGCGCGCGACGTCAATCTTTTGATCGGTCGCCGGAATTGGACCGACCGAGGGGTAAACGCCGAGCGAACCTTGTGGGAATGTGACCGAGGGCCTGGTTAGCAGTTGCGCGCCGAACGCAATCACCTGGGTGTTGGCGAAGCGCTTCGTTTTGGCCGCGGCCAGATCGTCAGTCGCCCGGAGTGTCTCCAGGCTGGCGGTCTTCAGGGAGCTGTTGTTGGCAACCGCTTGCTGAATCGCTTCGTCCAGCGTCAGCACTGGGTTACTCACGTCTTGCGCCCGCGCCAGCAGCGCGACGGTCCCTAATAGTACGGTCCACTGCGCTGCCTGGAAGATTGAGCCGCGTACGTGCCGACGGGACATGAGCGCCGCAAGGCACCCAAGAACGATAGGACGAGAAAAGATTTCGTTTTTGTGCATACGTGATTACCTCTGGCGAGAGCTTTGGGAGGCGCTCATGTGATCGAACACCAGCTTGGCGGCCTCCGTATACATGTGTTCCCATTCGGGCTCGCTATCGATCGCGAGACTTCCCAGGCCGTGTGCAACGGCCAACAGTGCAAGCGCGACGACTTCAGACGGATCAGCCGGTACGCCGTTCGTCGCGCCAAGATACCGGCCCACCGAAGCAGCGTACGTTTCGAGTTCTCGCCGGCGGAGTTCTGCGAGGTGCTTCCGCACTGAACGATCTCTCATCGCCCTTCGGGCGAATTCCATTCGCAGGGCGATGAAGTCCTTGAGACGCCATTGATTCGAGAACCACTCCCGAACCGCGGCGATGCGCTCCGCGGGCTCGGTCATCTCTCGGAACATGTCATCGAGAACTTTTGGTACTTTGGGCCGGCACCTGTCGATAACGGCTAGGAATACCTGCTCTTTGTCATCGAAATTGGAGTAGAAAGCGCCTCGGGAATACCCAGCCGTTTCGCTGATTTCGTCTACCGAGGCGTCGTCGAATCCTTTCCGGATGAACAGCCTCTCGGCTGCTTCGATGAGTCGCGCGCGCGTCACCTCTTTGCTCTC
>JBAUOG010000128.1:0-2106 GCA_049579625.1 Bryobacteraceae bacterium | reverse complement strand
GGCGCCAGTGCTGTCAATGCGCCGGAGCGAAGCCAATCGGTGGGGATCCGCGTCGATCTGCCGTTCGAGCAGGAGGTGAATCCGTTCGTGCATCAGGCGTTCGAGCACAAGACGTTTTTCACCCGGCTCCATCATTTCGTGCTCACCTCCGACGTGTTCATCGTCGCGCCGGGTGGGATTGGCACCGTCTTGGAGCTGACTATGGTCTGGCAGCTCCTTCAGGTGAAGCACGTTCACGACGCGCCGTTAATCCTTGTCGGCAAAATGTGGGCGGAATTGGTCGATTGGGCCAAACGGAACCTATTGCGCACAGACTCGCCCTTGGCGAGTGCTGAGGATCTGACCATTCCACAATGCGTCAATACGGCGGACGAGGCAATCGCGATTGTCCGCCAACATCACGCTAATTGGCTGCGACAGCAGACGGAGAGTTAATGTGAACGTAATTGTTTACCGGCTCAGCAAGGCAGCAGTGTGGGCGGCGGTTGGGAGAGAGCTTTGAGCAGATAGTCGAAGGCGTTTAGGGCTCGTTGTTCGCAAGTGCGCACGAGGGAAGTGATGATGCTTTGCCATCGCGCGCCCAACCAAGTTCGATTGCCGCCCCAGACTTTGCGGTTGACGACCGCCGGACGGATCGCTTGCTCGCCGCGATAGTTCGTGGCGTCGACCTTGGGGTCGATCAGGAACCAGAACCAGTTAATCGCATGATCGAGGAGGTGTCCGGCCAAACGCCGATTGGGCGGGCTCGTGAAACGGCCCTCCGCCAGATATTCCAGTTCCTCCGCCAGGCGCAAACCGCCCTCGGCCAGCCCGTCCGCCGAGAGTCGATGGCCGCGCCAGGCGCGTCGCAGGGCATAGGCCCGGTCGATCAAGCCCAGCACCGCCCGCGGCAGGCGCACGGCTCCCCGCACGGCCGTTTCCAACAGGTGCTCGCACCGTCGCTGCAAGTGCCCCAAGCATTGTTGATGAGCTGCGTTGGTGAACCGGTCGTAGACGCTCCACCCGTCATGGACTAAAGTGCCCGACCAATCCGTTCCCAGCAGATCCTCGGCCGGCTTGCCGCTCCGCGTCGGGTCGATCAGATACACAGTTTCCCGTCGGCCGACGAACGCATGCAACCAAGCCGTGCGACCCCCGACCCGCCAGCCGGTTTCGTCGGGCACAATCTGAGGCGAATTGCGAATGTCTTGCCACAGTTGTTCGTAGGCCGGCGCGCAGCGCTTGCCTGTGCGAGCAATCGATCGGGCGCTTGTGCCGCGGGCGATCTTCAAGCCCTCGAACAGCGTCCCCAGCAACTTCACGCACTTGCCGTGCGACAGGCCGAGTTGTTTGTTCATGATGGCCAGCGCCGCATGAATCCCAGGGCCCAGTTGACTGGCGGCCGCGCCGCGGGCCGTGGAGGTTTGCAAGGCGTGCCGACCTTCCACCGCTTGACCGCAGCGCTGGCAGACTCCCACATGCACGGCGAAGCGACGATAGATCACGGTCCGCGGAATCTCGGTTTGGTACTGTGCGGCGACGTGCGTCTCACGCACCCGATGTTCGCCGCAACGCGGACACTTCGCCGGCAAAGGCACATCATACGTTTCGTCGATTCGCGGCGGCACGGCCCGCTGGGCATTCGGCCCATGCCGGCGTCCCGATTTGCGGCCGGGCTTCTTCGGCTTGGTCGCCGGCTGATCTTGCTTGCGAAACGGCGCGGCTTGCCGCTTGCCTTCACGACCCAGCTTCTCGACCAACTGTTGCAATTCCGCCACCTGCGCCTCCAACCGCCGAATGGCAGCCCGAAGTCGCCGATTTTCCTCGACCAACTCCTCATAGCTCGGCCGCCGTTCCGCCGCCAAGTCATGCGTTCCGTCTCTCGTCGCGTCCATAATTGGCTCTACGACGAGGATCCAGCTAGCAGCCTAGCTAGCACTCAAAGTTTTTCGTCAGGACGGTAAACAATTACATGTGAACCAGCAGCGATTACCAGCATGTGTCTCAGAACTCGACCGCTTCATTGGCGTCCCGAACGAAACCCAGTCCCTCATTTCTGCCGGTTTCGTCCGCAAAGGGCAATCAAGCCTTCCCTTTTGTCAGTAGCCCATAGATGAACAGTACGAG